>CACZPF010000066.1 GCA_902782975.1 uncultured Lachnospiraceae bacterium | reverse complement strand
TTGAACATTTCTTCCTCGGAAAGAGACAGAAAAGCTTCTTTAAGCTCTGTGACCCTTTGCTTTTCTGCATCCACGTAACATCCGCAGATTCTTGTGATGCAGCAGTTGTCGGGTGTAAACTGTTTCTTTATTTCCGCGATTTCTTTTTTATTCATACTCAGAACCCCCTCTTCAGATATATATTCAGTTCAAGGCACCGAACCCGTTTGAAGATTCATACAATTCAATCGATGCAGAGAGTTTTGCAATTGCCTGAACACACAATGACTATAATTTATGTTGTTATTGAAAAATTGTCAAGAGACTTTCGGGCTGCCGGGGCTCCGGGATGCCTGACTTAATGACATTGAAACGGTTGGCTGCTGTTTTTGTCCTGGCCTTTACGTTTTACTTGTGTTTGTCTCTTTTAAAGGGTATAATGACCACAAACGCGTCGCTGTATGCCAGAGTAGAATCTGTTTTTTTAAAGGAGGCTGTTTATGGAAAAGGCAAAAATTTATGAGCTGATCAGCAAGATGACACTGGAAGAAAAAGCATCTTATGTATCCGGGGCCGATTTCTGGCATACGGATGCCGTCCCGCGTCTTGGCATTCCGGCTGTTATGGTAAGCGACGGCCCTCACGGACTTCGCAAGCAGGATGATGAGGCGGATCACCTGGGCGTCAACGATTCGATCAAGGCAGTGTGTTTCCCGGCAGCCTGTGCGACTGCCTGCTCTTTTGACAGAGATATGATGTTCGCCATGGGTGCAGACCTTGGTAAAGAGTGTCAGGCGGAAAATGTATCTTCCCTCCTGGGACCGGCTGTGAATATCAAAAGATCTCCGCTGTGCGGCCGGAATTTTGAATATGTATCGGAAGATCCCTATGCGGCAGGGGAGCTCTGCGCTGCCTATATCCGCGGGGTACAGTCGCAGAATGTTGGCACATCCATCAAGCATTTTGCGGCGAACAATCAGGAATATGAGCGCATGAACGGCTCCTCCAATGTGGATGAAAGGACCCTTCGGGAAATCTATCTTCCGGCTTTTGAAAATGCTGTTAAAACGGCCCAACCCTGGACGGTGATGTGCTCCTACAACAAAGTAAATGGAGAATATGCTTCCCAGAATCACTGGCTTCTGACAGAGATCCTTCGGGATGAATGGGGATTTGAAGGATATGTTATGTCCGACTGGGGCGCTGTTTCCGACCGCGTAAAGGGTGTGAATGCCGGTCTTGATCTTGAGATGCCCGGCAGCAATGGCGCCAATGACGCTCTGATCATAGAGGCAGTAAAGAACGGTACTATCAAAGAAGAAACTCTCGATGAATGTGTTTACAGAATTCTGAATATCGTCTTCCGCTATGAGGAAGGCAGGCAGAAAGAAGTATTTGACCGCGAGGCAGATCACGAAAAATCCGCGGCCTACGCGGCAAAATGTATGGTTCTGCTGAAGAATGAAGGGGTGCTTCCTCTGAAGGCGGATGAGACGGCGGCCTTTATCGGCGGTTTTGCCGAAAAACCCAGGTACCAGGGCGGCGGCAGTTCCCATATCAACAGCCACAAGGTTACCTCGGCTCTTTCTCTTGCAGATGCATATGGCAAGATCCTGTATGCGGAAGGCTTCCCGGCGGATAAAGATGAGTATGACGAACAGAAGGCTGCAGCAGCGCTTGATACCGCCGGAAAGGCGGATAAGATCGTTGTATTTGCAGGCCTCCCGGATTCCTTTGAGTCCGAAGGCTACGACCGTGCGCATATGAGTCTGCCCGCCTGCCAGAATAAGCTGATCGGAGAACTCCTGACCCTTGGTAAGCCTGTCATTGTGGTCCTCCATAATGGTTCTCCGGTGGAAATGCCCTGGGCATGTGATGTATCTGCTATTCTGGAAGCTTATCTTTCCGGAGAAGCGGCAGGAAAGGCAGAGATGGAGATCCTTTACGGAAAAGTGAACCCGAGCGGCAAGCTTTCCGAGACGTTCCCCTTAAGGCTGCAGGATAACCCCAGCTACCTGAACTTCCCGGGAAGAGGAAAACAGGTAAATTATGCAGAAGGCGTTTTTGTCGGTTATCGTTATTACGATGCCAAGGAGATGGACGTGCTTTTCCCCTTCGGCCATGGTCTCAGCTATACGACCTTTGCCTACAGCAACCTGAAGGTAGATAAGGAAAAATTTGCGCCGGGTGAAACGGTGACCGTGTCACTGGATGTTACCAATACAGGCAGCATGGCCGGGCGTGAGATCGTACAGCTCTATGTGTCCGACAAGACCGACGTGGCTGTCCGCCCTGTGAAGGAACTGAAAAATTTTGTTTCGGTAGAACTTGCGCCGGGAGAGACCAGAACAGTCAGCATGGAATTAAATGAACGCTCCTTCAGCTGGTACAATGTGGATAAGAAAGAATGGTATGCCGCAGACGGGACATATGAGATCCTGATCGGCGCTTCTTCGAGAGATATCCGCCTTTCCTGCGAGATCACAAGAGAAGGAGCGGAGGAACTTATTCCGGTGATCGATGCGGATGTGATGATGGGCGATCTGATGAGCTGCAAAAAGACAGCCGGGTTTGTGAAAAACATGATCGCAGAATATATGCAGGCTTTTGGAGATCAGCAGAGTTCAGAAACAAAAGAGAGCGCTGTCACAGATGAAATGGCCATGAGCATGCAGCGGTTTATGCCTCTTCGGTCTCTCAGAAGCTTTTCTTCCCTGACCAACGCAGATATTGCGAATATCGTGGAAGCACTGAAAAAAGTGGTATCGGAATAAGAAAGAAAAAGGTCAGTATCTGAAACAGACCGCATATAAGTAAATTTTTGTATATCTGTTATTGGGAGGAACCGGGTATTCATGACTCTTACGCAGCTGCATTATGCGATCACGGTCGCCAATGCTTCGTCAATGAACGAAGCGGCCAGGTCGCTGTTTATATCCCAACCGAGCCTTTCATCTGCCATCCGTGAACTGGAGGATGAGATCGGGGCAGAGATTTTTATCAGATCCAACAGAGGGGTCCAGGTGACACCGGAAGGCGAAGAATTTCTGGGCTATGCCAGGCAGGTCGTTGAGCAGTACCGGCTGATCGAATCGAAATATGTGCTACGTGAAAAGGAAAAAAAGAAGTTCAGTGTCTCCACGCAGCATTATACCTTTGCCGTAGATGCCTTTGTGGAGATGGTCAAACAGTTTGGCATGGACGATTATGAATTTGCCATTCACGAGACGAGAACCTATCAGGTGATCGAGGACGTCAGGAATTTTAAGAGCGAGATCGGGATTCTTTATATTAATGATTTTAATGAAAAGATACTTTCGAAGCTGTTTAATGAGTTTAACCTGGAATTCCATCCTCTCCTGACCTGTGGTATCTACGTTTATATGTGGAAAGGAAATCCCCTTGCCGGAAGGCAGGAGGTCTCGCTGGAGGATCTTAAAGAGTATCCCTGCCTTTCCTTTGAGCAGGGTGCCTACAATTCCTTTTATTTTGCCGAAGAGGTCCTGAGTACCTATGAGTACAAAAAGCTGATCAAGGCGGACGACCGGGCGACGATGCTGAACCTGATGGTAGGATTAAACGGGTATACCCTCTGTTCCGGGATCATCTGCGAGAAACTGAACGGAAGCGATTACTGTGCCGTAAAACTCAGGTCCGATGAAGTCATGCATGTGGGATATCTGGTGCGCAAAGGAATCACCATCAGTCCTCTTGGTATCAGGTATCTGGAAGAGATTTCAAAATATAAGGATAAGGCACTGAGATAAAATGAAGCATGCCATGCCGAAGGGTACGGATCCGGCCCGGAGGAATGGATGTCTGTTATAGGGAGATCCTATAGCAGGCGGTATTTTTTACGGATTATTCTTTTGTAAAGTAATATGTTATAGTATCCATAGCGGCGGGCGGCAGCCTCCGGCGGAAATGTTTTTCCGGCCGTCAGGGGCTTACAGAACTGCCGGAAAGGAAAAGTGATGTCAGAAATATCAGTAGAACATCTGAGCAAGACCTTTACGACGAAAGACGGTGCTGTAGAGGCGCTGAAGGATGTTAATATCCATATTGACTCCGGCAATATTTTCGGGATCATCGGAATGTCGGGAGCGGGAAAAAGTACCCTGGTGCGGTGCATGAATTATCTGGAAGTCCCGTCGGAAGGGCAGGTAAAGATCGACGGCAGGCCTCTCTCGGGTCTTTCGGAGAAGGAACTCAGGCAGCAGCGCCAGGACATAGGAATGATCTTTCAGCATTTTAACCTGCTGATGCAGAAATCTGTGCTGGATAATGTATGCTTCCCCCTGTCCATTCAGGGAAAGAAAAGGGCGGATGCCAGAAAGCGTGCGGAAGAACTTCTGGAGATCGTAGATCTTAAGGAAAAGAAGACTGCTTATCCCGCACAGCTTTCCGGAGGCCAGAAGCAGAGAGTGGCTATCGCGAGGGCGCTTGCCTCCGATCCGAAGATCCTGCTCTGCGATGAGGCGACCAGCGCTCTGGATCCGCAGACGACTTCGTCCATCTTAAAACTGTTAAAAGAGATCAACGCAAAATTCGGGATCACGATCGTCATCATTACGCATCAGATGTCTGTTGTCCGGGAGATCTGCGACCATGTCGCCATCTTAAAGGATGGAGCTGTGGTGGAGCAGGGGCTGGTTTCCGATATTTTCTCTCATCCCAAAACAGCAGTTGCCAAAGAACTGATCCGTAAGGACGCGGGAAATGATGTAGAGCTAAAGGCGGTCCCCCCGCAAAAAGAGATCCACGGGAAAGATGTGATCCGTATTGTATTTTCGGAGAACTCCTCTTTTGAACCTGTAATATCCAATCTTGTCCTGACCTTCCATGAGCCGGTCAACATTCTGAAAGCAGATACCAAGAATGTAGGCGGGACAGCCAAAGGGGAGATGGTATTGCAGTTTATGAAGAACAGCCGGAATCAGCAGGCCATGCGGCAGTATCTGCTGGATCGCGGTCTTGCAGTAGAGGAGGCGCCGGAATATGTGGAATGAGTTACAGGTCATGATGCTGGCGGCCGCCGGTCCGGCAAATCTGACAGAATGGTGGGCAAAATACGGCGGCATGCTCCTGGAAGGGATCCGGGGGACGATTTATATGACAGTCGTATCGACTGCCCTTGGATATCTGTTCGGACTTCCTCTGGGGGTGATCCTGACTGTTACAGATAAAAACGGGCTGAGACCCAATGCCCTGATCTATAAGATTCTGGATGTGATCGCAAATATCCTGAGATCGGTCCCCTTCCTGATCCTTCTGATCATGCTGATTCCTTTTACCAGAGCGCTGGTAGGGAAAAGCTACGGAACGACCGCTGTGATCGTGCCGCTTACGATCGCGGCGATCCCCTTCATCGGCCGTATGGTGGAATCTTCTTTAAAAGAGGTGGATGCCGGCGTGATCGAGGCAGCGAGATCCATGGGTGCCGGTACCCTGCAGATCGTGTGGAAGGTCCTGCTTGTAGAAGGGCGGATCTCCCTCATTGTCAATGCAACCATAGCGATGGGAACGATCCTCGGTTACTCGGCCATGGCAGGCGCAGTGGGCGGCGGCGGCCTTGGAGATATTGCGGTGCGGTATGGCTATAATCGTTATCAGACGGATATTATGCTGGTGACCGTTGTACTGCTGGTTATCCTGTTCCAGATCTTCCAGACCATCGGTATGTTTATCGCAAAAAAGCTGGACAGAAGACGCCAGGGAAATGCCGAGTGACATCGTCACAAACAGGTGCGAAAGCTTTATGGTGTACGATACTTACCATCCGACATACGGATGGAATACCGCGTACACTGTTTGCTTTATAAATTGTTTAACCAAGAAACGGAGGAATGTATCATGAAAAAGTTGACAGCAGTTCTTACAGGGATCCTTGTGGCAGGCGCTCTTTCTACAGCCATTTTCGCAGAGGACGACAAAACCATTACCGTGGCCGCCTCTTCCATTCCCCATGCGGAGATTCTGGAGCAGGCAAAGCCTCTGCTTGAAGAGAAAGGTTATACTCTGGAAGTGACAGAATTCACGGACTACGTGCTTCCCAACGAAGTGGTAGAGAGCAAGGAATTTGACGCAAACTACTTCCAGCATATTCCGTACCTGGAGAGCTTTAACGAAGAAAGAGGGACTCATCTTGTAAACGCAGGCGGGATCCATTATGAGCCTTTCGGCATCTATCCCGGAACCAAGAAGAGCCTTGATGAAATTGCAGACGGCGATACCATCGGTGTTCCCAACGATCCTACCAATGAGGCGAGAGCTCTTCTGCTCCTGCAGGATAACGGCCTCATCAAGCTGGTAGAAGGCGCAGGACTTACCGCTACGGTAAATGATATCGTGGAAAATCCCAATAATCTGGAGATCGTCGAGCTGGCGGCAGAGAACGTTGCGAGATATGTTGACGAAATGTCCTTCGTCGTCCTGAACGGAAACTATGCTCTGGAAGCAGGCTTTTCTGTTGGAAAAGATTCCCTTGCTTATGAAAAGAGTGATTCCGAGGCAGCAAAGACCTATGTAAACGTGATCGCTGTCTACGAAGGCAACGAGGAGCTGGACAAGATCAAAGCACTTGTTGAAGTTCTCAAATCAGAAGACATCGTAAACTATATTAACGAAACCTACGACGGAGCAGTTATCCCCTTCGTAGAGGAACCGTAAGGACGAAATAACCTGAAAACTGAATAATTACAAAACGATAATAAAACAGCAGGGGCGCTCATCAGATGCGCCCCTTCATGTCCCTCAGATATAAAAATGAAGCCGGATGCAGGGGCCGGGGATCATCTTCCCGGGAGCATTACCGGCAGCCGTTCAGTTTACTCTGCAGATAGGAGAACCGGAAAATGAGAGAGGAAGTACGCTCACGATGGTGGTATGTCGCCGCATTCCTTCTTTGCGGTATATCTAAATGTATGCAGGGCATCAAGGTTCCTTTTATTCCCGGCTACTGGATGGATTCCTATCCGTTCACACATCTGTCCGTCATCATCTGCGCTGCGATCTGCATCGCCTGGACAATATCTGTACGAAGTCATATCATGCAGTCGACGGTCCGCAGGCTTCTGGCATGCATCGGTCTGTGCATGATTTTTGGTACGATCATTCAATTCTCGAAATATAAATTCTTTAATTTCCCGGAAATCCTTTTTCTGAAAAGATTTTGCCGTTATCTATATTATCTGCCTGCGACTTTGATTCCCCTTCTTTTGTATCTCTGTGCCATAAAGACCGCAGATCCTGAAAAAAAATTAAAGGAGAAAGCGGTTTTCCTTCTGATCCTGTGGTCGGCCCTCAACTTGCTTATCCTGACAAATGACTATCTTGGGCTTGCTTTCGTACGATTGACAGAGACGGGGGAGGATATTGCGCCTATGAATTACAGAGAAGCCGTCATCCTGTCTTTTGTCTGGGACGGAGTCCTTCTGGCGAGGACGTTTTTTGTTCTGTACAAAAGCACCCGGTTAAAGACGGCCAGAAAAAAATTCTGGCTGCCTGTCGCCTGCCTTCTTACCGGCCTTCTTATTTTTATCGTCAATATCCTGACGCCCGGTCATATTGTTGAAAGACTGATCTACATCTATGCCGTTTATGACGCGATGATCATCGCATTCTGTGAAGGCTGCATAGCGATCGGACTGATTCCGTCCAATTTCGGATATTCCGAGATATTTGAAGCCAGCAGCCTCTCCGCACAGATCATAGACGGAACCGGTAAGGTCGCATTGAAGTCAAGACATGCGATAGAACTTCCTCCGGAGATCATCAGAAAAAGAGACAGTGCTCCTGTCATGCTGGATGCCGATACCAGACTGCAGGGACAGCCGATCGACGGCGTATATGTCTATTGGACCGAGGACGTTTCCGAAATGAACAGAATGTATGCCTCGCTCAAGGAAACAGCCGGGGATCTCATGGAAACCAGGCTCCTCGTCCAGGCGGAGAATGAACTGAAAGAAGAACGGATCAGGCTCGAAACGCAAAGGCAATTGTATGATCATATTGCCACTGCGGCGAACCTGCAGATCCAGCAGGTGTCAGACTTAGGAGAAAGAGCATCTGAATGCACAGAAGAGCAGGAGCAGATCATGCGGGAGGCCATGCTGCCGCTTGCCTATGTCAAGAGGCTTGCCAATCTGATGCTTCTTTCGGAACAGAGAAAAGAGATTCCCTTCGACGAACTCAGGACTAGTATGGAAGAATCGCTGAAGTACCTGACCTATCAGAACGTTTCTGTACTGCTTCTTGGTACATCGGAAAAAATACTGCCGGCGGATCTGCTGATCCTCATTTACCAATATTTTCAGCAGCTGCTGGAAAAGGCTCTTCCGGATCTTTCCGGGGTGATCATTCATATAGAAGAAAATAAGGACAGCCTGACACTGAAATTTATGATCGGAACAACGCCAGAGCGGGTGAAGATGGAAGGCTGGAAAGAAAAATTTGAAGGATATCAGGTTTCTCTGAGTGAAAAAGTAACAGAAGAGATGATCATATTCCTGCTGGCCATTCCGCCCGCAGCCGGGAAAACATCAGCCGCAGCCGGAGGCCAGGGTACTGCGGCCGGAGGATAATGCTGTGCGGAGAATGGTCTATGAAAAGGGGGCCGGATACCGTCCATGAATGCGAAGCATGAAAGGCTGCGGTATCGGCATCCGAACGGATTTGGACAGATATAAACGTGTGTTTATAGAGGAGGGGATATCACATGAATTTCGTTTTTTCTGAGATGAGTATTCTTTCCCTGACGCTCCTGAGATTTTATTGTCTGATTCTGGAATATCTGTATATTCATGTGGTCGGACGTTCGCTTCAGCTGAAAATCAGGAAGCATGCGCTTGTTATAGTTTTTTTTCTGTGTGGATTATGGCATCTGCTGTTTGAACTGCTTTTTACATCATCCGACACTTCGCCTGACACACGGATCGAACAGAGGCAGGCAGTTCCTTTTCTGCTGGCTGTTGTAGTCATGACAGCCATTCTGTTGTTTCTGGAGTGGAGGCTGGTGGTCTATAAAAGAATACATGTAGGAGAGATGTCTGTTAAAACCGTCGCAGACGTTCTTCCTGCCGGGCTTTGCTGTTATGATAAGGACGGACGGATCTACATGCTGAATGAAAAAATGATGGATATTTCCATGCAGATATCAGGGGAAATTCCTACAGACGGTGTTCTGTTCTGGGATGAGATCATAAACAGTACCAGAAATGTGGATTATGGTCCTCTGGATGTTCCGGTGCTTCGGCTGGACGACGGGAAAGTCTGCCAGTTCCACAAAAGACAGATCCTGGCAGGAAATCGTGAAATGGAGGAAATTACGGCAGCGGATGTAACCAACCTGTATGCTGCAGGCGAACAGCTGAAGCAGCAGAATGAAAAGCAGGAAGAAATTAACAGGCGCCTCAGGCAGTATGGACTGAACCAGGCGGAGGTGATCCGGACCCGCGAGATCCTGGGAGCCAAGATGGCAATGCATGATGAAGTGGGGCAGGTTCTCCTGGCGACCAGATATGCGGTAGACCACCCCGGGGAGATCGATACCGGAGGAATTCTGCAGATGTGGGAACATCTGACCGCCGTTCTTCTTCGGGAAGCGCAGGTTGATGAGGATGCAGCGTCCGACGTTTTTGAAAATCTCATTGATGTGGCAAAAAGTATCGGAATAAAAATTGCAATAGAAGGAGAAATTCCCAAAACGGAGCCCGCCTATACACTGACAGCCCGGGGGCTTCATACCTGTATTACAAATGTCCGGAAACATACAGACGGAGACAGGATCTTTCTTTCCATCAAAAAAGAGAACGGCCAGGTGACGGTATGCTTTACAAATAACGGAAAGCCTCCGGCGGATACCATCCAGGAAACGGGTGGTCTTTTATCCCTTCGTGAGCTGGTTGAATCCGCCGGAGGGAAAATGGAAATTGAGAGCAGGCCCTTCTTCCGGCTTAAACTTTTTCTTCAATGAGCTGCAGAAACTATCTTTTTGAATGGGGAAAATAAAATGCAAATCATTTATAATGATAACTGAGAATTGGCTATACAATTCGGGCGTTTTATCGGAAGTATCTACATTTAAGGAGGAGGGTAAGAGATGAAAAAAAACAGAATATCCGGAATATTGTGTTTTTTGCTGCTGGTTTTAGGATTGCTGCGAGTATTTCCTGTGAATGTCCAGGCCTATGCCGAAGACCACGTGCATGAGTGGGAGGTCATAGATGTCGTGGAATCTACCTGTGAGAGACAGGGATTCGTCACATATTTTTGTCCCGTATGCGCGGATTCCTATGAAGAACTGCTGCCTCTGGCAGATCATACATGGGGAGCGTGGGACCCACAGGTAGAATCTACCTGCGACGAGCCCGGGTATGAGATGAGGTTCTGCCAGGTATGCGGCGCAAGTGAAGTAAGAAATCTTCCCCTGGCAGCTCACAGCTTTGGTCCCTGGACTACACTGAGAGAAGCGACCTGCACCCAGGAAGGCCTTCAGAGCAGAACCTGTCAGGCATGCGGATACGAAGAAACAGTATCCACAGGATATGCATCTCATAAGTATGGTTCCTGGATCACACAGAAAGAAGCGACCTGTACGCAGGAGGGTCTTGAGAGCAGCACCTGCTCCGTTTGCGGAGAAACCACAACACGTTCGATCCCTCAGAAAGCGCACAGCTATGGCAGCTGGTATACTGAGCAGGAGGCAACCTGCCAGCAGACAGGTATTATATCACGTACCTGCAGTGTCTGCGGTTATAAAGATACACAGGT
>CACZPF010000065.1 GCA_902782975.1 uncultured Lachnospiraceae bacterium | reverse complement strand
TGTTCGCCAAAATCAAAGCTTGTGATCTTTGTAATCGGCTCTGCCTGATATTTCTTTGTTCTTTCGTCGTCGATCACACCAGCCCAGTTCATACCAAATGCAAAGTCATAGGTATTTCCTGCCGCATCTTTATAGCATTCCATATCTCTCGGGACATCGTCCATCTGAGCTTCCACCGCTTCCATGGAGACCGGCTGCTGGAATACCAGAAGGCCTGCGGGCTCGGCCTGGCCGAGGATGATCTCTGCCACGGCGTCCGTCTTCTGTCCATTGTAGGAGACCAGGATCACATCACAGAGAGGCTCTACATCGGACCATACCATGCCGCGCTCCATGGATACAGAAGCGATCACGGGGATATCTCCTGCCACGGATCCGGCATACTGAAGGGCTTCCAGATGTCCGAAATTCGCATCTGCAGGTGCAGTCACACCTTTGTAAGAGCGGTTCTCTTTTTCGCCTTCGATCATGTCGCCGCCAATGGAAACTTCGCGGGCGGTATCTGCTTTATATTCTGCATACTGAAGGCTCGGCGGATAGTATACTTCCGGTTCGGTCGGTGCTTCTGCGGGCGGTCCGAAGGCTGCCGTCAGATAGGAGCTGTAAGAAGCACTGAAGGCGCCGGTCAGTCCAACCAGAATATAATCACACGCTTTGATGTCCTCTTCCGATGCACGGGTAATGTCATCCTTTGTATAAGTAGGATTTCCGTCCCCTCCGGGTTCGCCCGTCGGTTCACCCACTGTATCGGTTACAATTTCAAAATACTGTCCCAGCGTATCCAGATCCATACCGGGATTCCAGGAAGGTGTTCCGGGATTGATACCGAACATCCAGTTGGCTGTAAAGCCTGTGCTGTATACATAAGGCACATAAACTTTCGGTTTCTCAGTTCCCTCTTTGCCGCCTTCTTTGATCGTTCCGTCATTCTTGATCATGACGACCGATTTCTTCTGGGTCTCTTTACCGTAAGCATTCGATTCTTCGCTGTAGATGATCGAATCTGCATAGGCCGAATCATTATACGGCTGCTCAAACATCTTAAGCTTCATCATCAGGACAATATAATTATAAGCGGCAGCTCCGACGATGGAATCCGCTTCCTGCTGTCCTTCATTCTGGACAAGAAGGTTATATCCTTCGGTAATATTATCCAGATTGCCATAGCCGCCAAGCAGGTTGACACCGCGCTTGAATCCAAGAGCGATCCTCTCCGGTTCAGACATTTCTTCTGTTCCCCAGAGTCCGCCGGTCTTATTGCCAAGTCCGCCGAATACACCCCAGTCGGTGATCTTAAGAGAATCGAATCCGTACTGGCTTAAAAGCCTGTAAATAAACGGATTATAGGCACCTGCCAGATGACCGCCGAATTCATTGCCGTCCTGATCCACATCGATGGCATACTCAGTCATGATACCGGAAGATCCTGTCTTGCCCGGCAGCTTGAACACTCCGTCAAAATAGGTAATAAAATGCGCTTCCAGATTGCCTCCGGGGAATACTGCATAGCGTCCGCTGAAGCTGTGGTCGTCACGTCCGCCCTCGGTAGAACCTGCTCCGCCGAAATGCTTGGTAAAACAGTAGACCGATTCTGCGCCCCAGCCAAGGTCTTCTCCGTTTTCATTATAGGTGGACTGCATGGCATTGACATAGGCTGATGCGATATCGAGCGTCAGCTGCGGATCTTCGCCGTAGGTTCCGCCTGCCCGGCTCATCACGGGCGATGCGATATCGACCTGCGGCCCCAGAAGAGCCGTCACACCGGCTGCCCGGTATTCTTTGGCTGTCTCCTGTCCGATTTCTGCTGCCAGGGACGGATCCATCGCAGAGGAAAGAGAAAGACTCTCTACCAGACCAGAAATATTGGCCGGGTCAATGGAGATCATAGCCAGAATACCATAGTAGCAGCTCTCTGCCACTTCCTGAAGGGCATTGGTCCATTTCGCGTGAGCCGCGCCGCCATTCGAGATCGCACGGGTCACACCGCCGCGTCCGCCTTTTCTTAAATAAATGGCAGATCCGTCATCCTCTGCAAGAGGCTCCGTCGTAAAAGCACCGTCCCAGCCTCCATGGGCCAGAATGACCGCTCTCTCGGCTCCCTGCATGGAAGCGACCAGATCCTGGGCACGGGTCTCGGCTTCCAGTCTCCAGTCCTCGTATGCATCCAGTGTCCCGTTCTGGTTCAGATCCTTAAAAGCAAATCCGTCATCTTCAAGAATCTTAACGCCGGAAGTACTGGAAAGACCCAGTGTCTCGCCGCCCTCCTGCTCG
Organism: uncultured Lachnospiraceae bacterium; assembly: GCA_902782975.1. GTDB lineage: Bacteria > Bacillota > Clostridia > Lachnospirales > Lachnospiraceae > Blautia_A. The sequence continues at coordinate 3,955 of CACZPF010000065.1, read as the reverse complement.
ATCTTTATCCAGCCGTCGTCGGTAACAGCAACCGTGTATTTCGCGCCTTCACCCGGCTCCGGAATATAGGGTCCTGCCTCTTCCTGCACAGGCTCCTGTGTCTGGGCAGCCGTATCTGCTCCTGCATTTTTGTACGGATCGTTGGCCGCCGCGTCACCGCCGCCCGCGTTCTTATACGGGTCGTTTGCCGCCGCATCGCCTCCGCCCGCGTTTTTGTACGGGTCGTTAGCCGCTGCACCAGCATTCTTATACGGGTCGTTCGCTGCTGCATCCGTCCCCGCATTCTTGTACGGGTCGTTATTCTTGTACGGGTCATTCGCGGATGCATCCCCGCCCGCGTTCTTGTACGGGTCATTATTCTTATAAGGATCATTATCCGCTGAGCTCTTGTACGGATCATTGTTCTTATACGGATCATTATCTGAAGCACTCGCAGCAGGTGCCGCGCTGCTTCCTGAGGATGCGGCGGAAGTATCCGGTACTTTCGGTTCCTCCACCATCACGAGCTTGTAGGGACTGTCATCCCCGTTAACAGCAATAATGGGATCCTTCTCTGCTTCCGCTGTCTTTGTTTCTTCGGTTTTTTTACTGCCTCCGCATGCAGTAAGACTGAAGACCATAACACCGGCCATCATAAGAGAAAGGATCTTTTTGATGTGCTTCTCTTTTTTCCTCATTGCTCTCCTCCTTCACGGCTTATTCTCTGTTCCGGTAATAAAGGTACGCTCACTGCTTCGGCATGATCCAGAATTTGAGCAGTGGATAGCTGACCACAACAGCCAGCAGTGTATTGACGATCGTAGCGACAGTGGATGCAAGGCCGGCACCCATGCCGAACTTGTTAATGCAGAAGTTCGTCACATGACCCGGCAGGATCAGATTGACCACTACAATAACCACAGCCAGGACAATATACTTGGGTACGGATTTCGAAAAATCTGCATTTGACTTAAATACCCAGGTCTTCTGTACAAAAAAGTTTACCGCCTGTGCAACGATCTCCGCGATCAGGAAGGTAAGAAACCCTCCCAGACCGTGAGAGCCTTCCGATGTATAATCAAAAATCAGAAATTTGAAAGGCGTCAGCAGTTTAATTCCGTTGATAAATATCGCTGTTCCGACCCAGGTCAGAATAAATCTGGCAATCGTCGAAACATTGGAGAGAATATTGAACTTAATAAACTCCCATAGATCCGGGTGCTTTTCGATCCACTCTTTCATTTTTGGCAGCCATCTCCTTTCATAGCCTGAAAAATCTTACTCTTTCCCCGAAAGCAGATTTTCATACTTCTTATTTGCGCTCTTATTCTTAAAGAAGCCTTTGATAACGCCTCCCACGCCCTTAAAGAAATGCCCGTTAACGATATCCACGATCCCATCGACCATATGGCTGTCCACCATGCCGCCGGTCATCTTGCCGATGGCACGGAACGGCATGTTATAAATAAACAGTGTATTGAGATCCGGTTTGCCGGCAGCATCCGCTTTTTTCTTTTTCTTCTCCAGGATTCCATAGACAAATCTCGCAAGGCCGCTCTTCGCATTGACCAGCTGACAGATGGCGTCATTTTTGGTCAGCACATTTTCCCATTTTCCACTGGGTACCGCATATCCGAGAATCTCCGCAAAAGCCGTATCAGGAACAGCACCGATGTCCACTTTCCTGTAACAGGAAACCTTATTTTCATCATAAGGAGCCGGTGCGCTGTCCCCTTTAACGGCCAGTGTTGCATGAAGAGGCAGATCCGCAATGCAGCTTCCCACGTAGATGTCATAGGTTCCGCCTTCTGTTGCCCAGCCGTTCTTTCTGGTATTCCAGTAACGGAAAGTTCTGGCATCAAATGGGATCATAACCTTTTGGGATTCCCCTGCTTTCAAAAAGACCTTTTTAAATCCTTTCAGTTCTTTTGCCGCACGGAAGACAAACGAATCCCTGAGCCCCACATAAAGCTGGACAACTTCGGCGCCGTCCCTTTTCCCCGTATTGGTAACTGTAAAAGAAGCTCCCTGCCCGGTTACAGACAGATCACTGCAGGAAAAGGTCGTATAAGAAAGCCCGAATCCAAAGGGATAGTGAACCTTTTTACCAGCCGTATCGAAATACCGATATCCCACATAAATCGATTCCCGGTAATCTGAATTCCTCTCCACCGCAGGATAATAAGGATAAGAGGGTATATCCTCATAAGCCTCGGGATACGTTTCAGCCAGCTTTCCGGAAGGATTGACACGTCCGGTCAGAATATCCAGCAAGGCAGAAGCCCCTGCCTGCCCTGTCAGATAACCATGAAGAATTCCTTTAAGATCTTTATCCCATGGCATTTCGATTGAAGAACCGGCACTGATCACACCGACGATATTGGGATTCTCCTTTGCCATCGCCTCCAGAAGAGTGATCTGGACCTGGGGGATCCTCATGTGTTTACGGTCCAGACCTTCCGATTCACTCATCTCGTCAAGTCCAAGACAGTAAAGAACGATCTCCGCCTCCTTCGCCGCCGCAACTGCCTCGGCAAACAAAACCGGATCCTCTTCCTGGCTGCGTTTATAACCCCGGCACATTTTAACGACTTTCAGGCCTTTTTCTTTCTGGATGAGCTGTTCCATGGTCTCCAGCTTTGTGGTATTGACCATGGAAGAACCGGCTCCCTGATATCTGGGCTCAAAAGCAAAATCACCGATCAGAGCAACCCTGGCCTCCTGTTTCAGGGGAAGGATATTCCCTTCATTTTTAAGAAGCACAGCCGAACCAGCTGCCGCCTTTCTAGCCAGCGCATGGTGCCCTTCTACATCAAATGAGGAAGGTGCATTCTTATTGCCATACTTTGCTGTTTCCAGTACCGCCGTCAGAATCTCATCCACTCTGGCGTCCAGGTCATCTTCCGACAAAGTACCTGCTTTGACCGCTTCCACCAGTTCTCGTGCGGATCCGAGACCCGGCGCAGGCATCTCAAGATCCGATCCGGCCTTTACCGAGGTCACATGATCATTGGCGCCGCCCCAGTCGGATACAACAAATCCGTCGTAGCCCCAGTCCCCCCGGAGGATATCCTTCAAAAGATGCATGCTCTCATTGGCATATTCTCCGTTGACCTGGTTGTATGAAGTCATCAGAGCTCCGGGACGGGATTGCTCGATCGCTATTTCGAATCCGGTAAGATAGATCTCCCGCAGTGTTCTTTCATCCACCACCGCATTCATGGCCATTCGTCTTTCTTCCTGGGAATTCACGGCAAAATGCTTGATGCATGAATACACGCCCTGACTCTGAATGCCCCGCACATAAGAGGCCGCCATCTTTCCGGCCAGATACGGGTCTTCCGAAAAATACTCAAAATTCCTTCCACAGAGCGGGCTTCTCTTAATGTTCATTCCGGGACCCAGAAGAATATGTACACCAAGTGCTTTGGCTTCTTCTCCCAGCGCTTTTCCGACTTTCTCTCCCAGCTGCTCATCCCAGCTGTTGGCCATGGTTGCCGCCGTGGGAAAACAGGTTGCGGGAAGAGAAGCGTTCAGTCCCAGATGATCTCCTGCCCCCGCCTGCCGCCGCACTCCGTGCGGACCGTCCGACATGATCATAGAAGGAATGTTAAGCCGGGGGATATCACGTGAGTCCCACTCTCCCTTTCCTCCAAGAAGCGCCGCTTTTTCCTCCAGCGTCAGCTTCTCTATAATATCTTTATGTTTCAAACCTTACCTCCTTTGCAAAAAATGTATGATAAGATTTCCAGTTCACCCGCCGTCCTCATAAGGACAGACTTTTCTCTGTCTGACGCATTTACTATGTCAGACAGGCAGATATAAAAGCTTTGGCTTTCATATACTATCAGACGTTAATCATATCATACATTTATATGAATTCTGTTTCGTTGTCACAAACTGTCGTTTTTTTGACTTAAAGAGAATGTTTCTGTTAAGGATATATTTCTGTTTATCTTTTTCGGCTTTGGTTTTT
>CACZPF010000064.1 GCA_902782975.1 uncultured Lachnospiraceae bacterium | reverse complement strand
TTCCTTTTTTTTCCTCCCGAAACGGCTTTTCACGGCACTCAGTTTACCTCACTTTGCCGTTTTCCGCTGGTTTACGGTAAACTTTTTCCTTTTTCTTCCTCCTGAAATGGCTTTTCCGGGCCTTCAGTTTACCTCACTTTGCCGTTTTCCGCTGCTTTACGGTAAACTTTTTCCTTTTTCTTCCTCCTGAAATGGCTTTTCCGGGCCTTCAGTTTACTTCACTTTGCCGTTTTCCGCTGGTTTACGGTAAATTAGTATCATTATTCTGCTCCTCATCCAATACTTATAAATAAAAAAAGCAGACCGCGCCGAGAAATCATATTCCCGGCCGGTCTACACCAAGCTTTCCTTTACCAAGGACATCCTTCCTTCAGAGCAACCTTCCTCCCAGAACGTCCTTCTTACAAGTCATCCTTCCTCACAGGACATCCTTAATAAGATATCTCCTTTATCAGCTCCCCCTGCAGAAGGAAATGTTTTTATAGTATTACAGTACCATAACCAGTGTTCCTGCACCTATCAAAAGACAACCGATCAGAGATTTAGCAGTAAACTCTTCATGCAGAAAAACAAAGGCCATCACCAATGTTATTACTACACTCAGTTTGTCGATCGGGACTACTTTGGAAGCTTGTCCTGCTTGAAGAGCTCTGTAATAACATAACCACGATCCTCCTGTCGCAAGGCCTGATAAAATCAGGAAGATCCAGCTTTTTTTGCTGATCTGGGAAATTCCTCCCTGCGCGTTTGTGAGAAAAACCATTCCCCATGCCATAATAACTACTACAACAGTACGGATTGCTGTTGCAAGATTTGAGTTAACATTCTCAATGCCGATCTTTGCCAGAATGCTTGTAAGTGAAGCAAATACTGCCGAACCCAATGCGAACCAGAACCACATGATAAACTCCTCCTGAAAACTGACCATAAAGCAGAATTTCATTGATTATCTTACCTGACTTCTGCGCTGCCTTTTTTCTTGCAGTCATATAAGCTTGTGTTTATAATGATAGCAAACGACAAAGCAAACTTAACCTTGCTCGTTTGCTGCGCCGAGGTCTTTGCGGCGAAAGCCGCCTGTTTCTTTTGCAGATCTGTGCACAGCGCATCACAACGCAGCGTATCGCTGCACAGCGCATCACAACACAGCGTATCGCTGCACAGCGCATCATAGCGCATCCTCCCGGAGCATTATAGCCATTATAGCCATCACCAGAATTATTCACCAGAATTATTCTGGCGTTGACCATAATAAGCCGTTCTTATGCCTTTTTGATGGAGATTTGAATCGTGGAAATCAAGAGAAAACTCGCCCGAGCCATCGTTCGATGGAGATATACAATTTTTGTTCTGGCCATTATATGTACTGTCGCAAGCGGATTTTCCATCCGGAAAACCGTGATCAATTATGACCTGAACCGCTATCTCTCACAGGAAACAATGACACAGCGGGCATTAAAAGTAATGGAAAAAGAATTCGGATCCAGCGAACAGCTCCGCATGATGTTCTGCGATCTGGATGAGGAAAGTATGGGCAGAGTCCTTGCGCAGCTTAATTCACTGCCGGAAGTTCTGCTTGCCTCCCACGATCCGTCCGAAAATGTCCGAAAGGCAGAAGGGCAGACATGGCAGCTGGTGGCCATAACGCTGAACGACTGTGACACAGTCATGCTGGTAAAAGAACTGCGGGCAATGTTTCCCGATCTTCCGGCCTATTATACAGGAGGCTCTGCTGCCGCACAGCTTGATGTACAGAACAGTGTCGCTGCCGAAATTCCTCAGGTGATGGTCATCTCTGTCATCATTGTATTTCTTGTCCTTTTTCTGACCTCGCATGCCTATCTGGAACCGTTTATCATTCTGTTTGTTCTTGCCATTTCGATCATCATCAATATGGGAACAAACTTTATCTTTAAAGATGTTTCGTTTATTACCTTTTCAGTATGCGCGATCCTTCAGCTGGCTCTTTCGATTGATTACGCTATCATGCTGCTGCACGCCTATGATGCCTGCCTGGCTGAAACCAGGGTCCCGGCAGAAGCATTAACAGAAGCTCTCACCGAATGCTTTACACGGATCACTTCCAGTGCGATAACCACAGCGGCAGGTCTGCTTTCCCTTCTGTTCATGAGCTTTACGATAGGTTTTGACATAGGGATCGTATTGTCCAAAGGGATCATGATCAGCATGCTGACTGTCTTTCTGGTTACCCCTTCCGTCATCCTGCTGATGCAGAAGCCTCTTCAGAAAACCAGGCATAAAAGCATACGTTTTGGCGGGGAATACCTTGCCGGGTTTATTTACCGGTACAGGAGACCGGCTGCGGCCCTTCTTTTCATCATCGTTCTGGCAGGAGCCTGGATGAACACGCAAAACAGATATACCTTTACTGAGCAGGGAGGATCTGCCGGAAGCGAAACAGATAAAATCAACTCGATCTTCGGTGTCTCTCAGCCACTTGTCCTTCTGGTTCCGGGAAAGGATTCCGACGAAGATTTTGAAAAGCAGAAAGATCTTTCCGACCGGCTGCTGGAGCTGAAAAAGAGCGATGGAGAACCTCTTATAAACAATATCGCAGCGATGGTGACCACAGGTAAAGAAGCATTGAAATATTATACAGCAACAGACGTTGCGGACATGCTGGGTATTCCGTCCCCTGTGGTCAGCCTGTTTTTTTATACCCGGGGTCTGGAAAAAGAAGTGAGGGCAGACCGGCTTCTCGCTCTTGCAGGTTCCTTTGCAGGAGAAAATGAACAGATCGCCGTGCTTACAGAACAGCTGGAAACAGCAAAAAATGCTTTTTGCGGACCCGAATACGCCCGAATGGTGCTGGATATCAACTTTTTTCCATATGATCCGGATTTTAATGAAAACATGGAGGCAGTTCTTGCTGCGGCAGAGGATTTCTACGGAAAAGATTTTTATATGACCGGCATCCCGATGTCCAGTTACGATATCGGAAATGCATTCAAAGGCGACCTGATGAAAGTTAATATGATCACCTTCCTGGCCATTCTCCTGATCGTCATCCTTTCCTTCCGTTCCTGGAAGGTTCCGGCTCTGCTTGTTTTTGTGATCGAAGGAGCCATATGGGTCACCATGGGAATATCCCGGATCAAAGGAGAATCCATCTTCTTTATCTCCTACCTTATCTGCGTAGCCATGCAGATGGGGGCAACCATTGACTACGGGATCCTTTTATGTGACCACTACCGCACTGCGCGTTCCCGGGGAATAATGGTCCCGGAAGCACTTTCTCTTGCCGTGAAAAAAGCTCTTCCGACAATTTTATCTTCCGGGACCATTCTTATCACTGCAGGCTATATCATCGGCAGGCGATGCAGTGTTTTCTATATTTCCAATATCGGCCTGCTGATATCCAGAGGCGCCAGTGTATCCGTTGTTTTTGTTCTCACGCTTCTCCCTGCGCTGCTCTCAATTTTTGACCAGTATATATTTATTCAAAAGTAATGCACTTGCCCGGAACCGTCTCATTGTAGGATCTGCTGCAGTACAGATGTGTCCTGAGCATGAGTGTTAAAATATTTCCTGCATTTCTTTCAAGATGAGCCCGGGTGATCACGCCCTCGGATAGTCCTTCCAGAATCCGTGTAAAGTCTGCCTTCTCACCAGGCTCGATCAGATCATTCTGCGCCCTGACACAGACAGCAGCATCCGATTTCTGATACTTCAGTTCAGAAGTAGCGGAAAGGCTGACAGACAGATCCGAAGTGGTGAGCCAGTCTGTCATGACCATGCCGCCAAATCCCCACTCATCGCGAAGAAGGTGTGTCACCGAATCTTCGTGGTTGGCTGCATGTGTGCCGTTGACCAGATTGTAGGAAGTCATCACAGACATAGGCTGAGACTCCTGCACAGTAATCTGGAAGTTCCGGGCGTATATTTCCCGGATGGCTTTTTCACTGATATGGGAATTGGTGAACATACGGTTGTCTTCCTGGGAATTGGCAAGAAAATGCTTGATCGTTGTTCCAAATCCCGGATGTTTCTGTACTCCCTTCGTATCGGCTGCCGCGCACTTGCCGGCCAGCAGAGGATCTTCAGAATAATACTCGAAATTACGACCGCAAAGCGGATTTCTGTGAATATTCATTCCGGGTGCGAGCCACAGAGTCGCGCCAAACTCTTCCATTTCGGAACCGACAATATCCCCAAACTCCTGGATCAGTTCCAGGTTCCATGAAGAAGCCAGCATCATGGCGATCGGAATAGCCGTGCAGTATTGATAATGACGGATTCCTGCTGTATCCGGGTCTCCCGCAGACATACCGCCAAGACCGATGGCTGTCCCGTCTTCTTTTTCAATATATTCCGGCGTAAGGCGAAGGCCGGCGGGACCATCGCAGAGTTCCATCTGCTTCAGGCCTCTCTTTTCCTCCAGTTTTCCTGTCGTTTCACCCGCAGCACCGGGAAGAGTTTTGGCCGCCGCTCCCAGTACACTGTTAAAGCCGACATTATCTACAGAATTTCCAACCATCAGATAGGCCAGCTCTTCATCCGAAAGCTGAGAAATAAATGCTTCCAGAGATGCCTTCCCCTGTGCCACCTCATCAAAGGTCAGTTCATGGTCAGGCGCTGCTGCTTCAATAACGTCCGGAACATCCGGATAAACAGCCGTTTCTGCCGTAAATGCGGCCGGATCGATCACAAACTTCGGCGCAGCTGCTTTTTCTTCTGCTTCACAGGGAGCTGTATAATGATCCTTACCCGGACGGATCTCCTCCACCTTCCCTGCCGGATCGGAGAAAAGGTTTCTGACCTTCTGTGTGACCACATCCTGTGAAAGCGTTAATACTGCTGCGACATGAGTATCCCGCGAATGTCTGCCCACACGGACGATATACTCTCCTGCCGGAAGATACCAGGCTGCACGCTCTTCAGAATACTCCGCAAAAGATTCCAGCTTCATGCACACGGAAACCGTTTCCGACTCTCCGGGAGAAAGAAGGCCTGTCTTCGCAAAGCCGCGGAGTTCCTGATACGGACGGATCCCACCGTCCTCCGGACCCGAAACATAGATCTGCACGACTTCCTTTCCGGCATAGGTTTTTCCGGTATTGGTCACCTTAACACGTACAAGTAAAGAATCGCCTTCGCATTTTATTTCTGCCGGCTCCATGGAAAAATCGGTATAGCCAAGCCCGAATCCAAAGGGATAAGCCGGTGAAACATTAAAGGTATCGAAATAGCGGTAGCCCACAAAAATACCCTCTGTGTAGTACTCATCACATACATCACCGTCATTTCCCGAAAAACCTGCGGAAGAAGGATAATCCCTGTAATCTTCAGCCCATGTATCAGACAGTCTTCCGGACGGGATCCCTCTGCCCAGCAGCAGGTCTGCCACAGTAAGCCCTGTGATATTCCCCATCTGCCCCGAAAGGACGACTGCGTTGATCCCTTCTATCTCTCTCAGAGGCTTTGTATCGATCACGCCGCCGATGTTCAGCAGCACGATCAGGCGGTCAAACTTTTCTGCCAGAAAAGCAAGTGCAGATTTTTCATGATCCGAAAGCTCATAGTCTCCTTTTTCTGCGCTTCTGTCCTTCCCTTCACCGGAGTTGCGCGCAAGAACATAAACAGCAAGATCTGTATCCGCCTGTCCAACGTCCTCTTCGGTAATCTTCTCCAATGCCACAGGAGTCATGGGTTGTAACATCATCATCATCTGTGCCGCTTCTTTTGGCTGCCCCGCCGCAAGTGCAGCATCGATCATAGCCTGCTCATAGGCTTCTTTTTCTGCCCGGGCAGCTGCTTCCTGCCGGTCAAGCCACCCTTTGGTCGTTACGGTAAATCCTTCTCTTTCGAGACCTTCCTCGATGCTGACAGTTTCCCTGACATACACATCGCCGGATCCGGTTCCTCCTTTAACCGTCGCTCTGGCTCCATTTCCGAAAAGAGCGATCTTCCCTGCCTCTGTAAGCGGCAATGTTCCATCATTCTTTAAAAGAACCATACATTCCACTGCAAGGTCACGGACACGCTGCATATTGCGGATTTCCCGGGAAGAGATTTCCGGGGTCGTCGGTGCTGTAAATCTGCTCATAATCATCCTCCTTATACATTTAAATCTGTAAGCAGTTTTCAATTTTTCTCGATCGCGTTAAAACAGCCGGCAAAACGAACCCCCTCCATTTTGCAGGCCGTGTCTATCTGTGCCGCTGTTACACCTGCTGTATTCTCGGCTTCTATTACATAATGATAACTGCCCAGCATACTGCCTTCCGGCCGGTCGTGTAGAGTCACTATTTCCAGGCCTGCTTCATGCAGCCCGATGATCATATCATCGATCCGGCTTCCTTCACAGGTGACGATGAACACAACACGGTTCAGTCCTTCTTCCTCCAGGTTCTGTCTGGAGAGCACATAGAAACGAGTCTTGTTGGCATCCGTGATCTGCACATTTTCGGCCAGCACTTCCAGGCCGTAAAGTTCTGCGGCACCGGGAGCGGCAATGGCAGCAATGGACCTGTCATTATTTTCAGCAACATAACTGGCTGCAGCTGCCGTACTGGCCATCTCCTCTGCTTCTGCGTCAGGCAGGTTTTCAGAACGCCATGCAGCGCTCTGCGTCAGGCCCTGTGCATGAGAACAAACGGTTTGAATGTCAGAGAGCACCGCACCTGGTATCCCCATCAGTGTCTGACTGATGGGCAATACAACTTCTCCCACTACAAAGACATCCTCCGCACCGATCAATGCATCCACATAATTCACCACAGCGCCGCCCACCGTATTCTCCTGGGGAATCACGGCATAATCGGCATCTCCCGACAGAACATCGGCAACCGCTTCATTCACCGTTTCCCTGGGCATCAATATCTCTTCATTCCGAAAGAAAAACTGTGCTGCCTCCTCCGTATATGTCCCTGCCGGTCCGAGATAGCTGACCCTGACCTCCTCTGCCCATGAATGGAAGCTGCAGCACATGCTGATGGTCAGTATGAGCGTTGGTATTATCTTTTTTGCTTTCATCTTAAACACCTCTTTACCAGGAAACCAGTCCATATCGCGCCTTAATCGTATCAGACAATAGTCTTTTCAATTATTTCCATGATAGCATATTTTTGTGAATCTGTAATCATTTTTGAATGCAAATTTAGGAACCGGAAGCCCTGACAAAGAAAAACCCTTCCGGCACGCAAAAAACGTACCGAAAGGGTTTTGGTGTTTTTTCTGTTTTATACCATATAAAGTTTTATACCGTGTTAAGATGACAACATCACAGTGCTTTTCTGTAACCTCTTCCCAACAGCAGTCCGATGATTACGATCGGCAGCCACACGTGGCTGAAACCTCCCAGAAGCACGGCCAGTACAAACAGCAGAGGACACATCCAGAACAGTCCCAGACCAAAGATAAATTTCATGGTTCCCCATGCAAGCCTTACTCCTGCACTCACAACACCTGTCAATAACATGATCAATAAAAACATAATCAACATCATTTCCACCTCCGATCAATATCTTTTCAGTCTTTCCAGCATTGCATCAACACGGCTTATCGCCTCGTCGATCTGTCCCTGTGCGTTTCTGATCCTGCTCTGTACCAGGATATCGGCTAAAAATCCGTCAAAAAAGAAATCTGCAAAGGTGAGGAAATTTCCAATTTCGATATTTAATCCCTGCAGGTCTCTCACATCCGACAGTTCCCGGCTGAATCGTTCCAGATCATACCTGGCCTGCTCCAGACTGCTCTTTGCATTGCCGATCTTTACGTGCTTCATGATCCCGCTGATCGTTCTGCCGCCAAACAGATCAAGAAGGCCCCAGTTTCTCGCACTGCCCAGACTGTTTCTGGCTTCCATTAAAGAATGCCGTGCCCTTTCGCCAGCCTCAATTGCCTCTCTGATTTCAATGTCTCTGTTATACATACCTCATTACCTCCCTCATGTGCATGATGGTGACCTCCTGCATACGGCAGTTCTGTGTATTAAAAAAGACCTTCATCACAGCCACTGCCATGATAAAAGTCTTGCAATTTCACTTGATACGGATACGGTCTCCCGCTTCGTACTGACGGTCTCAAGTCCGGCAACAGCGCCGTTTTGCTACTCCCTTTTATGTGTTATTATTTTAACATTTTTTAGGAATATGTCAATGACCCGAAGATTAAAGTTGTATTAAAAAATCTCTGGATAAAAATCTCTGGAATCATTCACTTTACAATCTTCCTGGTATTATATAAAATATTTCTATTCACAGCCCCTTCAAAACATTAAAAGATGTATTACACGGTCTTTCCCCTTTACAGAATGACATTCAGGAGGCGATCTGTATGTGCTGCCGTTATTACATGGAAGAATCTCCGGAGCTGAAGCCGTTTGTGGATGCCGCAAACCGCTCTTCTTTAAAAGACCATATCGTGGCCAAGCTTGGCCGCCCGCTCGTCACTTCCGGTGAGGTCAGGCCGACAGATCTCTGCGTTGTCGCCGCTCCGGACAGGAATGGAAAACGTGCCGCATTTCCGATGATCTGGGGTTTTACCGGGCAGAGATCGTATCTTTTTAATACCAGAGTGGAAAGTGCAGACCAGAAACCGCTCTGGAGGGAGTCTTTTTCACGCCGGCGCTGCATCATTCCCGCCTCATGGTATTTTGAGTGGCAGCACCTTAAGTCCTCCGGCGGAAAACAAAAAACAGGCGGCAAATACAAGATCCAGCCCCGGGACACGTCTGCGGCTCTTATGGCTGGAATCTATCACCTCGAAGAGCATGACGGGATATGGATACCACACTTTTCTATTCTGACACGGGAACCCGGAGATGAAATAAAATTCATCCACGACAGAATGCCTGTTATTTTAAACGGTCCTGATGCTGCCATCTGGGTCGATCCAAAGGCCGACATGGATGCCATCAAAAAGATCGCATCAGGTTCACTTACCGGGATGATGTTTGAAAAAGCAGAATGAAGAAATATACTGCGGCTCCGAACAAATAGAAAGACCAGCCTTCCGAGGCTGGCCTTTTTATCTTTTACTTTTTTACTATCTTTTATTGTCTTCTATTATCTTTTACTGGATGGGACCGAAATTGTCAAACGGCCAGACACAGTAAACGATCTTTCCTACGATCTGTTCTTCAGCCACGCACCCTACTGCCGTGTTCCGGGAATCGACAGATACCGCACGGTTATCTCCCATAACAAATATTCGGGATTCCGGTACCTGGTAGGGAAGTGTGATGTTGCATTCACCAAATGCCTTCTCATCAATATAGGGTTCATCGATACGTTGATTGTTCACATAGACTGTGCCGTCTCCATCGATGTTTACCCAGTCTCCGGTGTTTGCGATCACCCGCTTGACCAGGATCTTGTTGTTGTAATAGAAGGCAATGATGTCTCCTGTCTTAAAGGCACTGCCCTTCAGAGATACAACGATATTTCCCTCCGTCAGGGTCGGTGACATAGAAGTGCCGTAAATTCTAAGCACAGGGAGCAGAAGAACAGCTACCAGTACAGCGATCGCCGATACTGTGATCAGCGTATATATCGTGCTTCTCAGGGCACCGGCATAGTTTTTCTTGTATCGGACCCGCCCGATTTCTTTTTCAAGCTGTTCTGTAGATGGCAGGTCTGATGAAACGAATTTTCTTCTGCTCAACTTCCTTCCGCCTTTCTGCGCAGGTTCTCAAGATACAGATCGGCAGCTTTTTGTGTATCTTCGATGATATGAAACATTGCCAGGGATGCCTCCGCGATAGATCCGCTTTTTTCCAGAAGGATCCGGCGGTCTTCCAGCTTTTTCTCGGCCTGTTCCAGTTCTTCTTTCAGCCGGTCCATCTCTTTGCTCTGGGTCAGAAGGAGCTCCAGAAGTTCTCCCCGTTTTAACTTTTTTAACTCTTTATCTGTCATGTTTTCCTCTCCCGCGGCGCATTTCCTGAGCCAGTAATGGCAGATCTGAAACACGGTTTCATACTTTCCTCTGCAGGACGCATTTACTGCGCCGGATTTGCGCCGAGCAGGTCGGCATATTTCCTATGCAGATCCGTGCACGTCCTACCTGAGGTTTATAGTCAGCGACAAGTCTTTTCTGTCGTTGACTATGGTTCTTATCATAGCACATAACCAATTAAAATTCCATAAGGCGTATGGGATTTTCTGTTTTTTTTAAAAAGCCTGTATGAATTCCCCGCTCCATTTCAGAAAAGCCTGCACTGGATATTTTTCCAGGAATTGTCTGGTCTGCGCGCAGCGTGCAAGACCAGACACCAGAAGGAGCATCTCTTCGCTCCCTTTAAATGCTTCCTGACCAAAGGCAAAAGCTCTCTCCATCCGAAGCGCAGCCTGATCCCCTGCTTTTTCTGCCTGTCCTTCCAGATCCTCCATCTGTCTGGTGAGGTACTGTCTGGTTTCTTCTTCGCCGGATATATGCATCAGACGGAGACTGGTATCTGTTTCTCTAAGGAGTGATATCATCGTCCGTTCCAGGCATTCCTGCGTATAGGAGAGCAGATCGTTATTCTTCTTTACCAGAAGAGCATTCTCAAGCTCATCGGTAAATTCTTCCAGCGTCTTCCGATGGTTAAAAGCACTGCCGATCCGTGGAAGAAGATTCTGAAAGGCTTTTGCCTCTTCCTGTTTCCGGCAGAAGATCCGGACGGCGGCCAGAATGCCGCCCTCAAGCAGCCCTGCCACGGTAAATCGTTCCTCCAGGCCTGCGTTTTTTGCCATGTTCGCACGTTCCTGAAGTTCTTCTTCATTCATAGTTCCGGCAAGGATCCTGTCTATGCCATAGTCCGTCCCGTATTTGCGGAAGATTCCGTAATAGGCCGCAAATTCTTCTGCTGTTCTTGTATCGCTGATAAATTCCCGTACCTGTTCGATGCCGGGAAGGATGTCGAGTTCTTCATAAGAAAGCAGAAGACGTGAAAGATCCTCCCAGCCTCTGGCCGTCACGAAGGTTTTTCCTTCCGGCGTGCTCCTGGCAGCGTAAAATCGTTCCGGACGTATCTTAAGGTATGAAATAATAGCACTGTGTACACCTTCTTCCGCCGCGTAGGGAAGCCAGATATCCAGATCCGGAACGATGTCGATCCGCCGGACACGATCCAGTGTAACGATGTCAAATTCCCTGGCTGACCGGTTGTATCCCGGCGGATTTCCTGCCGCTGCGATCACCCAGCCTTCGGGAACGACATGGGGGCCGAACCTTTTGTTCTGCAGAAGCTGCAGTATGACCGGTGAAAGGGTTTCGGAAACACAGTTGATCTCATCAATAAACAGGATGCCCTCCTGCCGTCCGGTATTTTCCATATACTCGTAAACAGAGGCAATGATCTCGCTCAGGGTATATTCCGTAATCACAGTTTCGCGATTCTGATACTTTCTTTTTTCTATTCTCGGAAGACCGATGGCACTCTGACGGGTGTGATGCGTCATGATGTAGGAAACCAGTCCCACACCGCACTCCCGGGCGATCTGCTCCATGACAGCCGTCTTTCCGATGCCCGGAGGCCCCATCAGGAGCAGAGGTCTCTGCTGCCTCTGAGGATAAAGATACATCCCGTTTTTATCCTTGCGAAGATATGCCGCAAGGGTGTGTTTTATCTCTTCTTTTGCCTGTTGTATGTTCACTGATTCCTCCCGCGGGGATATACCCGCAGCATGTTCGCCCAGGAAGGCATCCGCACGGACTCCCTTTTTTCTTCCAGAAATACGAAGGCTGTCTCGTAATCCGGCGCTTCCTCCGGATAAATGCCGTCCCCGTCCGTAAAATAGATCAAACCCTTCAGACGGGTCAGTTTTCCCTGTTTTTTTAATTCTTCGACATACCGGAAAACCGGACGGAAGTCGGTACCTGCCCGGCCTTCGATCCTGAGATCCCGGATGTAGGCCATCCAGTCTTCCCGGTTACGGATATGAGCAGCGTTCTGGATCACGCAGTCACACTGGATCACCCAGACATTCATCCTGTGAAAAAAGTTTTCCTTTTCATCCAGAATCGCCCAGGTCTCTTCCAGAAAGCCGCGGACCATGGAAAGAGAACAGGAACCGGATGTATCGACAGCGATTACCAGTTCCTCCAGTTTATAGCCTTCTCTGTATTCCAGCGGTTCGATCAGGGGCATATTTCCATAGTTCAACAGTCCCAGGCTGTAATAAATATAGTCAAAGCTTTCCCTGTCCAGTTCGATTTCTTCTTTTGGCACGGCGAAAGGTTGAAGAAAGGTCCGGTAATCATTGGTGCTTTTTTCCAGAAGGCCGGCTTCCAGGAAATCCGTACCCGGTGAAGCCCCGATTCCCAGATGGCCGTCCGCTCCCCCACTGCCTTCTCCTGTACCGGTTTTCAGGATCTCCCAATGGTGCCGCAGGGAAAGATCCTGTTCTCTGCCGCTTTGACGCGGCCAGGCGCTGTGGTCATCAAAAGATGTCTTTTCTGGCTGATTCTGGCCATATCCGGTCCCGAGCCATTCACGGAGAGAAGGGTTCCTGCCGCACTCGTTTTCGATGATTTCTTCCACCCTGGCATCACACAGACTGTCTTCTTCTTTTCCGGCGTCCCAGACATGAAAATACAGACAGTGAAGAAGAATATGCAAATATCCTCTTCTTAGAATGCAGGGATCTTCTGACCATTTTTGAAATGCCCACCCCGGAGAATAATAGATTTTTACCCCGTCGGTCCGGATCCCGGAAACACTGCCGTTTTCTGATAAGGACGCCGCAGTTTCTTCTTTTACAAGGGGAAGGGATGCGATCGCCCCGTCCAGAAAAGGAAAAAGAGTGTAAATCTGACTGCGGACTATTTTCATTATATTTTGTTTAACATTCCGTTCTCCAAAAGATAAGGATATCATTTCTGAAAATGATTTTCCCCTGTTTCCGCCTGGTGAAGTCTGCCGTAAAAATGCTTCCCTGCTGCTGTCTTCCACTGGTTTCTGCTCTTGAATGGAAGTTCGCCTCCATGCTTCCCGTATATGAAGAAGCCGGAGAAATGCCCCCGGATCCTGCTTCGGCTGCATGAGCAGACTGTCCAGATCCGAGGGC
Organism: uncultured Lachnospiraceae bacterium; assembly: GCA_902782975.1. GTDB lineage: Bacteria > Bacillota > Clostridia > Lachnospirales > Lachnospiraceae > Blautia_A. Next base: position 3,098 of record CACZPF010000064.1, on the reverse strand, counting down.
ATCAGCAGGCCTTCTTCTATCAGGCGCAGGATCTTGTTTCCGTCCTGCTTTTCCAGCAGAATTTCCACCGCTGCGCGGACACGTCTTTTCAGGTACTTCCGATATTCTTCCTTATAGATCTCTTTTTTATTGATTTCTTTGTTATTGATCTCTTTTTTATTGATCTCTTCATGACCGACAGGCTGAAGATCTTCCTCAAAGAATCCTTGTAATGCGGCTTTCAGGCGTTTTTTCTCCTGCCCGGTCTGTTGAAAGATCCGGTAAACATCTGCTGAATTCATCCTGCTGCCTCAGTCCCAGTTCGGAAAACCGCCGGGCCAGAATTTAACTGCCCAGTAGGCGGCATATCCCGTTTTGTGAAGAAGCATGACCAGCCGCCCGGATTTTCCTTCTTTATACTGTTTTTGAAAAATATCCGGAGATATTTTCCTGATCCGCCTGTCAAATCTTTTCAGCAGGGCAAGGTTTTCACGGCTGACCGGCCGCAGGAGCAGAGTTTTTACAGCTCTTGTACAGATGCCGGCTGCTCTGCTGGAGAGATATCCATAGTTTCTGCTGTCTTTTTGTCCTGCACAGAATCGAACGATATCCTCACAGATCGCCAGGGTCTCACGGGTATGTTTGATCCTCGATTCTTTTCCGATACTCTGTCCTTCCCTTGAAATACGATAACAGTAAACAAAAATATCTGCAAAATAAACACTGTCCACCGAGGCCATGGGAATCACCGCATAATACTGATCTGTATAAAGCATGTGTTCCGGCAGGACAACACCGGACTTTCTTAGAACACTGGTCCGGTAGGCAATCGCCTGCATGGGAATCGTGACACGGCCGCCCAGCCTGGAGAGATGGATTTTTCGGTCCTTCGGTACATTCTGAAAGGTATACGAAGAACGATTTCCTTCTTCGCAGATCTTAAAATAAGGTGTGACGACCAGGTCAGCATCCGTCTTTTCCAGCAGATGGACCAGTTCCTTCAGTCCACCAGCGTCGAACCAGTCATCTCCGTCCAGGAGCTTAAAATATCTGCCCCGGGCATTTCTAATACTATAATTGACTGTGGATCCATAGCCGCCGTTTTCCTTATGAACGGCATAAACAGAACCCGGGTATCTGGTTTCATATTCTCTCGCTATGGCAAGGGCTGCGTCGCTTCCTCCATCGTCGATCACCAGAACTTCTATCTTCTCCCACACACCAGAGGAGATGACCGAATCCAGTGCCTGTCTGATGTAGGATTCCATGTTATAGGCTGCGACTGAAATTGTCAGTATTTTTTCCATCATGTGTTTCCATTTCACTGCCGGCCAGCCGGCTGTTCTGTTCATAAAAGATCTCTCTGGCTGTTTCCTCGCCGCAGGCTCTGCGGATTGGATTAAAGACCTGGTTAAATTTCCGGTATTTCCTGTCCGGAGCAAAATCCTTTTCCAGAAGTTCTTTCACCTCAGGAGAAATGTCTCTCTTTTCCCGGATGACCGATCCCGGCAGATGTCTGATATCGAAATAGAAATTGTGCATCTCCTCCCTGTAAGACTCATAGTCAAACATGTAGAAAAGGATCGGTCTCTCAAGGTTGGCAAAATCAAAAAATACGCTTGAATAATCTGTGATCAGAAGATCCGATATCAGATACAGATCATTCACTTCGTCGTAGGCGGACACGTCATAGACAAAACCTTCCATCGACGGATCCTGAGATCTTGTAATAAAATAGTGTGTCCTGTAGAGCACGACCGCCGAATCCTGCAGACTTTTTTTCAGGTCTTCAAAGATAGAACCGGCCTGAAAATAATGACCGTTGACAAAATCATAACTGCCGCTGCGCCAGGTCGGCGCGTACAGGATCACCTTTTTGTTCTCCGGTATCCCGATCTTCTTTTTGATGCTTCTCAGATAGTCAGCATTGTCTGCTTCCAGAAAGAGAGAATCGTTGCGAGGATAGCCCTCTTCCAGCATTCTGGCATTTTTCCTTAACCGGAAGGCTCTTCTTACGACCTTTGAATAAAAAGGAGAAGGAGAAACCATGTAATCGATCATTCTCGATTCCTTCCTGTAGCGGTACGAAAGCCTCAGCCTGGTCATCCAGTTATAACTGGTGCGGGGTACATCAAAAGCGATCTTTTTTAAAGGTGTCCCGTGCCAGGTCTGGACATAAGTCTGCCCTCTTTTTTTGGAAATTCCCGGCTGCAGTACATAATTTGTTACCCAGTACCGCGCTTTTGCGTAACAGGCATAATATTCTTTTGAACCGTATTTAACCAGCATGGTGCCAGGATATTCTTTCTGGAGATACTGATATTCTTCCGGCTTTTCAAATGCCCAGATCTTGCGGAAACGAGGCATCCCTGCCTTTCTTTCCAGCCGCTCCAGTGCCTCAAATATGGCCCGGGGGCTGCAGGAATATTTTCTCCCCATATAGGATTCAAATATGATCAGGTCTTCCTCCACAGGATGTCTTCTCTCGACCAGCCCCAGAAGGCCATACCCCAGATCATAGGCCATATTCGCCGCAAGCTGCAGCAGGGGGATCTTCTGAACAATTTCTTTTGTGCGCTTTCCCATTTTCAGCATCGGGGATTCTCCTGTTCCTCTGAATATTTTCCTTTTAAAACTTCTGTAAATTGCCGGACTGCTTCCTGATTATACCGGTCAAAATCAACATGCAGCGGGGGGATGGAGCTCTTCATTTCCATCTCCATGGCCTTTTTTATATCATCTGCCGAAGGAGGCACAAGCTTTCCGCCGTACTTTTTTAAGAAGAATGCAGGACCGGGCAGATCAGTACTGACTACGGGAACACCGAGCACCACCGCTTCCAGCATGGCAAGTCCCAGTGCTTCATGCGTTGAGGAAAGAACAAACAGATCACACTGCCGGACTACAGGGAAAGGATTCGACAAGTTTTCGATGAGAATGATTCTTTCTCTGCTCTTCCTGGAAGCAGCATGGGCGCAGGTTTTTTCATAAAGAGGGCCATAACCGCCAATGATGAGCAGCCAGGGAAGATCCGGATCTTCTTTTTCTCCTGGCGCTGCCGGAGCCGCCGCCTCTATCTCATGACACAAAGCATCAAAAGCGTCGATCAGCATAAAATG
>CACZPF010000063.1 GCA_902782975.1 uncultured Lachnospiraceae bacterium | reverse complement strand
GTCAAGGGTTCGAACCCCTCCATCTCCACGGCCCGAACGGGTGCATTTTTTGGTGAAAAGTTCTAAATCTGAAAGGTTTGGAACTTTTTTATTGTGCATTTTCCCTGTTTGTAAGTGGAAAATAGCCTCAAAACAAATGCATTCAAGCGCTCTTCTAACACTTTGTCTAACACTCATCTGGCAAACCACGCTTCTAGACGGCCTATCCAGCCAGCGCCTCAGCCATTCCCAACTTTCTTTTTGCATCTAAATGGCCGTAAATATTTGCTGTAGTGTTGATATTACTATGCCCTAACCATTCCTGTACATCCTTAATCGAGAAGCCCAGGCTCAGCAGATTGCTGGCTGCGCTGTGCCTCAGATCATGGAATCGTATAAGCGGCATGTTATTGGCTATCAAAAGCCTGCGGAACTTGCTTGTAACATAATCCGGAGAGAACGGTCTTCCATCACTCCATCGGAACACATAATTGCTATCTGTGTAGGATTTGCCAAAAAACTCTTTGTTTTTCTCCTGCTGAGCCTTGAGGTTCTGCAGAAGTTCCTTGACATCCGGGGTCATTGGAAAGGATCTCCGGCTGAATGTGTTTTTGGTCTTGTCCTTGGCAACCGCTGTCGTAACCTTGGAAACAGTACGGCGAATCAGGATCGTCTCGCTCTCGAAATTCACACAATCCCAGCAGAGTCCCAAGGCTTCACTACGGCGTAAGCCGTACAGTGCGGTCAAGCGAATCAAAGGAAATAGAGGCTCATCTCTGATCTTCTTCAGCAACTCGTCAATCTGCAGCTTGGTGTAAAAATGCACCTCATAACGCTCGACCGCCGGAAGCTTCACAAACTGGCAGGGATTGCCCGGAATCATCCCTTCCGCTACGCAATAAAGCAGTGTCTGGTTGAGGATGTTTTTGATCAGTTTAAGGCTCCGGGGTGCCAGCCCGCCTTTACCGTCTATGCGGCCGTTTCTTGCCTTCTCGTTGATAAAGGCCTGCAGGTTATCCTTTGTAATCTCACTGAGCATATATCCCTTTGCCTCAAAATAGGGGATAATGTGCCGCTTCATCAAGACCTGATAACCCTGTTTTGTTACCTCATCAATGGGATGCTCAAAATCCTCTGTCTTTGCTGCATACCACTTCCTGACTGCTTCAACAAATGGTATCGGCACACGGTCAGGTTCCTGAGAAGCGTGATTTTCCGCTTCCTTTTCTGCAGAGTCATGCTCCAATTCATACAGCATGTCCCGAAGCATTTTCTGTGCCTTTGTTTTGTTGCCTTTTACTGGTAATCCTGTATGGATCCACTTCATCTTCCGCTTGCCGTTCTCATAGATGTTTAGAACAATATAGTATTTATTATTTTTTACTTGCAGGCTGCCTGTCATTGTTTTGCTACACTCCTCTCTGACAACTGTTGAACAGCCCGCCGTTGCAGAATCATTATACCTGTCAACGGCTGGCTATTCAAGCACTTATGATATTCTGTCAACGGTCAGCAAATCGATCATCATGTCTGCATATAGTTCAGCACATCCTTTTTCCTAATCCTGATAGCTGATCCGATTCGACGATAAGGCAGCTCATTTTCCCGGATCATCTTGTAGATCGTATTCTTACAGACAGAAAGTAATTCCGCGGTCTGCTGAACTGTCAGCACATCCGGATAGTCTTTGAAATGATAATTTTTTTTAGCTTTACCGACTAAAGATTCACTCATAAGCATCCCCTCTCCCCACCGTAATCAGGATTGAAAGGACTCTCTTTCGATTCATTGGCGATCTGTTCCCTGAATTCTTTCACCCTTTCCATGTGATTCCGGTAACGCAGATTCTTCCCATTAAAGTAAATTGGGATGCATACTTCCAGTATTCGGTCATATATCCGTTTATGCTCCAGGTCTTTCGGATATTTCAGTGTATTCAGAGACAGATTGGTTGTAATGATCATGGGCTTTCCGGAAAGATATCGACTGTCAATTACCTGAAATACAATTTCCTGTCCATATCCAGTACTCCGTTCCATCCCGAAATCATCCAGAATGAGAAGATCGTACTTTGGCAGGTCACTTATTATATGCGGCCGCTCTTGTATATCAGCGTTCAGGATCTGTCCGAAGCTCAGCATACGTACAGAAACCTCCTTTTCGATCAATGCATTGGCTATGCATGCTGCCAGATAGCTTTTCCCATTGCCAACATCTCCCCAGAAAAGCAGACCACGGTTTTTTCCCACTTCTGCATCCCATCCTTCTGCATATCTCAGGCAGATCTCGAGCTGGCTGGATGATTCCGCTGACATTTCAAATGTCATATCATACTGACATCGATCAGTAAAACACTGCTCCCTCAGTCTGTTGACCTCCCGTTCATGCCGTTTGATCTCTCTTGCCTGGTTTTCATTCTTTATACGTTCTCTATCGCACGCACAGAGACGATAATGCTTATCCCGGCCTCTGAGATATTTGAATCTTTTCGGATAATACTCCTCCTTAGGTTCATGGCATCTCCCGCAATAGAGGAGGCCATCAGGGCCTGTATAATCTTCATATTGAGACTGTTTTGATTGAATATCATGTATCGAATTATCCATCACAAACTATCCTCCTCATCATAACTGTAGTCTTCAAATATACCGGCATTTTTTTGTCTGTCTGTATTCTGTAATACAGTCCGAAATGAGCCGCCAATAGTATGGTTATTATTATTTATTCTGTTAATATTACTTGTGGGCCGTTTTCGACCTGCAAGATCGTCCGATTTCGACCCCTCTAACAGGTCATTATCGGACGGTACCTTAACATACAGAATATTAGGTCTGCCGCATCCTCTGCTGCGAGTTTTCTCCAGCAGTCCTGCTTTCAGCAATTCGTTCAGCCCTCTTTTAACTGCAGTATCCTTTCTTCCTGTCCTAGCTGCCAGTTCTGCAATCGGATAGAATAGATAAATACGACCTAATTCATCAATCCAGTTGTTTTTCTGTGAAATCCTGGCCCGG
>CACZPF010000062.1 GCA_902782975.1 uncultured Lachnospiraceae bacterium | reverse complement strand
TAGATTCTGTTCCATGCTTTGGAAAATCTGTTCCATTCCCGGCGGAGTACAGGTCATAGACTGTGTAAGGCAGAATGCCTTCTTTTTTTTCGGTTTCAAAATACAGGATATCTCTTCTGCCGCTGTTGACCGGCCAGGTATCCTCATGCCGGTAATAACCTGTGCCGGGTCCATAATAGCTGTTGTTTTTAAAGTCATATTCCATGACACGAAGCGTCAGCGGCTTTTCATCCATTACACCGTTTTCGATGCCCTTCATCACATGATCCGCAAAGCGCAGGATCTCGAAGCGGGGTTCCGGATTTTCCTTTTTCCGGATATGGTCCCATGGCCCGATGATCAGCTTCTTCTGCAGGGTCAGATTGTGATACAGAAGGATCGTATCCCTCCGGAATACATCCAGTACGCCGCCGTCCAGATAAACGACAGCACCAGAGGCATTGATATCTTTCAGATAAGTGGAGGCGGAAAGAGCATCCCAGAAACTCCCCGGCATATACGGGCACTCACTGTCCCGCCAGTTATAATCTCTCTGCGCCGTGATCTGACTTGCGTTTTCCATATGCTCCCTGAGTGCCTGGCGAAGCAGGATCCCTTCCGGGTCTTCATCCACTGGAACAGTCGAAGAGGCGATCTGTTCGAGGACCGCTTCTTTTTCTTCCTCTGTTTTTCCCCAGTTGATATCCGGTCTCGAGCCGAAAGCCCGTGGAATTCCGTTCCGCACCCAGCCGTCGTATCTGTTGAGGTCTGTCTTGCCTATGTAGGCTGCCCTGATATGCTTCGGCTTCCGGGACAGAATGCCCAGCTGGGTCTGCCCGTTGTAGGACTGGCCTGCCGTCATCACGTTTCCGTCGCAGAAAGGCTGTCCGGCAAGATAATCCACCACAAATGCTCCGTCTGCCGCTTCCTGCCGGGAGGCAACGACTTTCCTCGTTCCGAAAGAAGCTCCGCATCCCCTCACCTGGACCACAGCGATCACGTAGCCGTAGTCTGTCAGGGTATCGATATCGAAATCTGTCCGGACGGCAGTTATCCTTTTTCCATCAGCATCTGTTTCATAGTGAAGACATTCGTATGCTGTGTAACTCAAAATAACAGGCAGCGGCTCCTCTGCCTTCTTTCCATCTTTTGCCGGCAGAAAAAGAACAAAGGACAGCCGGGTGCCGTCCGGCATCGTAAGATAGGTATGGGTGCGGATACTGCTGTTATATTTCTTCTCCATATCAGAATGTCCTTTCGTGACCTGCTCTTGTTCAATCCTTCTTCCACAATGCCGCGAAGCGTGGGAATGCTTTATACTCCCGGAAGGAGGGGATGGTCAGTTCCACATCGTCCATCCGGACGCCGTCCGCCATATAAGGATGCTCATTTAACATCAGGGTCTCATTGTTTTCTTTGAACTGCTTCCAGGTTACACCAAGGCTTTCGCAGTTCGGGTCGCCTGTGCGGGCTACACTTGTCCAGATATCCCGGATCATGCGTTTTACTCTTTCTGACAGAACACCTTGCCGGTCAAAAAGACCTTCCATCTCTGTCCCGTGATTGCAGCGTCCCATGACCGTATCATTTTTTCTCTGGTCAAAATCATACATATAGGTATTGGCTGAGCCGGAAAGGCATTTCGCGAAACTGACCGCCGCATCTCTCACAAACAGATCCATTTTCAGATCCATATAGGCAGTCATTTCGTCTCTCTCATCCTTATGATGAGAAAGGAACTCGTCCACGTATTCCGGATTGGTACCTTTTACAGGGTCCAGCTTGCCCCAGTTATGGTCAATGACGAGCTGTCTTGCGCTCTTCAGGTCATTTTCCGCCGCAAAGGGTTCAAACATCTGGTCGTATTCCCCGCTGTTGGTGCCGAAAATGACGGTTTTGCCCTTCATAGCGCCGGACATCAGATAATCCCAGTAGTCTTCCTTGATGCTCACGCCGTCTACAGCTGTAGATAAAAATTTTGACTCGGTGCCCGGATAGGGTGCCGGCCCGGAGAGCGCATTCAGTTCCATCTGCGCCCTGTAAATCTCTTCGTTTGATTTACCGAGTGCTTCTTCCAGCGTTTCTGCCCCCAGCGCTTTAAAGAATTCTCTGGCGATCTTTTCGCCGTCCTCCTTCAAAGTCATACTGATATCCATGGCAAAAGAACTCTGGCAGATGGCATTTTTAAAATAGGGAATGGCTTCCTCCATAAACATAAGACTGGTAATGTTGTTGGAACCTGCCGACTGTCCGTACAGCGTGACGTTCTCCGGATCTCCGCCAAAGCCTTCAATATTTGCCCGGACCCATTTAAGGCTGGCCATCAGATCCAACCGGGCCAGATTGGGGCTGTACTTATATTCTTCTTTAAAGTCCGGCAGCCATTCAAGGGCAAGGGTTCCCCAGAAACCTACCCGGTAATTGATGGAGATCACAATAATGTCCGGGTTTTCCCGGACCAGGGTGGAAGGATCATAAGGCATTTCTCTTCCATCCATAAAGATGGTTCCGGCGTTGCATGCCATGATCTGCGCTCCGCCTGTTACCCAGATCATAACCGCTTTTTTGGTAGTTGAAAGATCTGCCGTGTACAGGTTCAGATTCAGACAATCCTCGGACATTTCCTTCTGAAGGATCGAGGCAGGATCCTGATAGGGACTGGGGCCAAAAGAGAACGCCTCAAAAACATCCTCTCTTGTTGTTTCAACCGGACAAGGTGCCTGCCATCTTTTCACGTTCGCAAACGGGATTCCCAGGTACTTTATCACTCCGTCTTCTTTAAAACCGATGTACGTACCGTTCTTACAGACCGCTTTTACAGCCGCGTCAACATTCATATCTGTATTCCTCCTGCTCGTTCTGTTACTCATCTATGACAGCGGTTCTACCACTATAATATCTGGCTCACAGATACCTGCTGGTATCTAATCGGCTATTCACAGCCTCTTTAGAACATTCGGAATGCCCGCCCTTTGGGCTCACCTGGCACTACGTGCCTGAATTCCTCATGTTATATAGTGACAGCTTTCGCTGTCTTGTCCGGCTTTATCTGACAAAAAGCCCCGCCCCTTTTTCAGGGCGGGGCTTTTTAACGCTCATGTCTTTAAATGCCTGTCTCTTTCACGCGCTGTTATTCTCATACGAACGATCGTCTGAGATACGGACATCAAGCGGTCAGACCGCAGCCGGACAATTATTTCCAGTGGATCTTGGTGAAGTCAAGGATAAAGTCTTTCTTGACACTCATCTCGAGATTTTCATTGGCAACAAAGTTTAAGGTGCTGAAATACAGAGAGTACATCGGAAGCTGATCGTTCACGATTCCTGTGATCTGACGCATATCTTCGATTCTCGTAGCTTCATCCTGCTCTACCAGAGCCTTGGAAACAAGGTCTTTCAGCTGAGCCTTCTCTTCTGTCCAATCCCAGTGATGATAGTTGACCATACCTACCCACAGGTTGATCAGGCCGAGACCTGCGCCGGTGGAGGAGCTGTATCCAACGACAGCCATGTCAAACAGTTCCGGATTGGTATCCAGTGTATCATTGAAGGTAGCGGCATCCTGAACCTGAATATCTACCTGAAGGCCGATCTCTGCCAGCTGTGCCTGGATAACCTGGGAGATCTTTGTCTGGATCTCGGAGTTGTTCATAAGCAGGGTAATGGTGGTGCCTTCCGGAACGCCGGATGCTGCCAGGTATTCTTTAGCCTTGTCAACATCATATGCATAGTAGTTGTCATACTTCTGGCCTTCGTCAACCCAGCCAGGCTCGTAATCGCTGAGACCCGGATTCAGGAACTGAGTCGGAACAGCACCTTCGCCGTTGAATGCAACTGCCTTGATGGCTTCTGCATCGATCGCGCAGGCGATGGCTTTACGAAGGTTTACATTGCTGGTCACACGGGACTGGTCGCAGTTGAAAATAATACCGGTGGTATCTGCTACTGTGCAGACATACTGAGCCATTCCGGGAACTTCCAGAGCGGACTGAAGATCCGGGATCGCGATGACGGAAGCATCGATCTCACCGGTCTGCAGAGCGTTGACTCTCTGAGAGGATTCTGTAATGGTTCTGAAGACGATCTTCTTAAGAAGAGGAGCGCCGTTCCAGTAATCTTCGTTGGCAACCATGGTATAGGAGGAACCCATGACCGCTTCTTCCAGCTTGAAGGGGCCTGTGCCGACCGGTGTGGTGACCATGCCGTCCGGAGAATTGTTGTAGGATTCTTCCGTGATCATGTTAATATTCTGGATCATGACCAGCTGAAGAACGTTCGGCTGATTGAGGGCCAGGATAAAGTGGGTATCATCTACTACTTCACTGTTTTCCAGATCCAGATATCTTACACTTCCTGTATAAGAACCGTTTCCGGAAGTGGCAACTTTCAGGGAGAACAGCGCATCAGATGCGGTAAATTTCACACCAGCCGTATCATAAACATCGTCACGGATGGTGACGGCGATATGGGTATCATCGATCATTTCATGCTCGGTAGCCAGCATATAGATGAAGTTACCGTCATTGTCTCTGTACCAAAGATGATCGTACAGACACCACAGAATAGCGGAGATGGTTCCGGCATTTCCGTTGGGTGCAAGGGTTCCGATATCTGAATCATAAGCGATGACCAGATCATCTCTTGCAGCACTTTCCGATGCAAGAGCAGGTACTGCGGCTCCAAGTGCCATCACAGCGGCAAGAGCCAGTGCAAGCAATTTTTTCTTCATTTTGTTTCTCCTTTCTTTTTGTAAAGAAATAATGAATAAAGAAATTATATATATATATGGCACACGGCCATCATATATCTTTGGTCCGGCACATACTCTCTAATAAGAACATGCCATGGTTTGTCTCTGCACAGATTCTTTTTATTCCAGATTATTGATCTTCTTTGCCATACAGCAGGAAATAAAGTGGCCCGGCGCGATCTCTTCGATCTTCTGAGGCTGTTTGCAGGCATCGCAGGCGTATGGACACCGGGAATAGAACCGGCAGCCCGGAGCAGGATTCACCGGCGAAGTGATCTCACCTTTTAAAAGGATCCTCTGCATTCTCCTGTGCGCATTCGGAACCGGAATCGCCGAAAGCAGCGCCTTCGTGTAGGGATGCCAGGTATGTGCAAACAGTTCGTCTGACGCTGCCTGTTCAACCATCTGGCCGAGATACATGACCATGATGTCGTGGGAAATATGTTTTACCACAGAGAGATCATGGGTAATGAACATAAAGGTCAGGCCCCGTTCTTCCTGCAGATCCTGCAGAAGATTCAGGATCTGTGCCTGAATCGAAACATCCAGTGCGGAAACAGGTTCATCACAGACGATAAAATCCGGTTCGAGAGCCAGTGCCCGGCCGATACCGATTCTCTGCCTCCGGCCTCCATCCAGCTCATGAGGATAGGAATTGGCATACCGCTTGGGCAGTCCGACCGTATCCAGAAGCTCTTTTCGCTTCTTTTCAATCTGGTCCTTGGTAAATTTTCCACTGATCACAAGTGGTTCCACAAGGATCTCGCTTACTGTCATCCGGGGATTCAGCGAGGAGAAAGGATCCTGAAAAATGATCTGCATATGCTCCCTCAGCTGTGCCAGCTGTCTGGGCGATACATGGGTCACATCCTGTCCGTCATACAGGATCGTCCCCTCCGTACTTTCCAGAAGATGCAGAATAACACGTCCAAGGGTCGATTTGCCGCATCCGGATTCCCCGACCACCCCAAGGGTTTCCCCTTTGTTAATAGCCAGATCGATGCCGTCTACAGCATGAAGCATGCCCGATCTGGTTTTAAAATATTTTTTCAGATTCTTTGTCTCAAGAAGAGGAGCCATCACTTTTTCTCCCTTGCTCTAAAGCATTTCACAATATGTGTACCGTCCATTTCGGTCACGGGCGGAACCGCTTTTCTACATTCATCCGTTGCGTACGGGCACCTGGGACTGAACTTGCATCCGGCGGGCAGATTCATGGGGTCCGGCATCAGACCGTGTATCGGCTTCAGACGCTTGTCTTTCCTGTCGATGCTGGGAAGGGATCCGAAGAGTCCGACCGTATAGGGATGCCCCGGATCATCAAAGATTTCCATCATTGTCCCGTACTCGACGATCTCACCCGCATAGACCACGGCAACTGTATCGCAGGTTTCCGCCACGATGCCAAGATCATGGGTGATCATAAGTACGCTGGTCTGCATTTCATTTTTCAGGCTGGTCATCATATCCAGGATCTGCGCCTGTACCGTGACATCAAGAGCTGTGGTCGGTTCATCCGCCAGAAGCAGCTCCGGATGACAGGCAAGAGCCATGGCGATAACGACCCTCTGTTTCATGCCTCCCGAAAACTGATGCGGGTAATCCGAAAACCTTTCCTTTGTAATTCCTACCATCTCCAGCATTTCCATGGCACGAACCTGAGCTTCGGCTTTGTTCATCTTCTCATGAAGCTTGATGGCTTCCGCGATCTGCGTACCGACTTTTACGGTAGGATTCAGCGCTGTCATCGGATCCTGAAAGATCATGGAGATCTTTTTCCCGCGGATCTTTCGCATTTTATGCTCCGGCAGCTTCAGCATATCTTCGCCGTCCATGTAGATCTCTCCATCCACGATCTTGGACGGCGGATCCGGCAGCACCCGGAGAATAGACTTGGCTATGGAAGTCTTTCCTGCGCCGGTCTCTCCGACAAGCCCCAGCGTTTCCCCTTTATGGATCTTAAGATCCACACCGTTGACAGCATGCACGACGCCGCCGTCGATCCGGTACTCAACCCACAGATTTTTAATATCCACCAGTGTTTCCGGTGCGTTCTGTGTCCCATTCATCATATTATCACCCATCATATTCTGACTGTTTGTATTATTCGTTATCTGTGATCCGCTTGTTATCTGTGATCCGCCGTTCTGATCAGTTTCTCAGTCTCGGATCCAGGGCGTCTCTCAGACCGTCGCCCAGAAGGTTAAAGGCCAGAACGCTCAGCATGATCGCGATACCCGGGAAGATGACCAGATATCCTCTGTCTCGCATCTGGCTGCGCCCTGCGGAAAGCATGGCTCCCCACTCGGGAAGCGGCGGCTGGGCGCCAAGACCGATAAAACTCAGTGAAGCGGCTATCAGCATACAGGCCCCGATACTCATCGTGATCGAAACGATCAGCGGAGAAATGGCATTCGGAATAATATGCTTGATCAGGATCCTGGAATCCTTCGCGTTAATGGAGCGCGCTGCCTCGATATACTCCATTTCTCTGACCTGCATGATCGATGCACGGATCAGTCTGGCGTAACCCGCCATCGAAGTAACACCGACCGCAATGATCGTATTGGTCATTCCGGGTCCCAGAACGGCAGCCAGGGCCACGCAGAAGATCGTCCCGGGAATAGACTGATAAATGTCAAGGAAACGCATCAGTACATTATCTACCATGCCGCCGTAATAACCGGCGATGGAACCGAAAATAATTCCCAGAGTCGCCGCGATCGCGACAGACAGAAGTCCCATCCGAAGAGAAAGCCGGCTTCCCACAATAATACGGGAAAGGACATCTCTTCCCAGTTCATCTGTTCCGAAAGGATGTTTCCAGCTTGGCGGCTGGAATATCGCGCCGTAATCCTGTTTTGCATAGTCATAAGGTGCGATCTGCTCCGCAAAAAGCATCAGAATAAACAGAAGAATAATGAAAACCAGGCCCACAATGGCACCTTTGTTCTT
>CACZPF010000061.1 GCA_902782975.1 uncultured Lachnospiraceae bacterium | reverse complement strand
AGATGATCTTATGGCAGCGGAGAAAGGAATCCGTGATGTGATTAAAGACGGGACGCTTACTGTCTGTGAGTTGGTAAACAGCAAGAAAGGAATCGGACTGCTCAGAGAGCTGGATGAGGAAGGCTGGTCCCTGATAGGACTTCGTGATTTCGGGTTCTATATGCGCTCGCTGTATTTGATAGTCGGCCTGATCATTTTGATGTTTGCGCTTTTCGGAGTGATAGCCGTTGGAGGAATCTATATAGTAACAGAACGTATGACAAGGCCCGTCAGGGATCTGAGGGCTTCGCTGGAAAACATTACACTGGAAGATGTCCAGATACCCGATCAGCTAAAGGGGAATAACGAGATCGAACTTTTGAAGGACAGTTTCCAGAAAGTTCTGTATCAGCTGCAGAAATCTGCCATTGAGCTTCAGGTTTCTCAAAATGCACAGTATGAAGCGCGGATAGAAGCGATGCAGGCTCAGATCAATCCGCATTTTCTGTATAACTCCCTGATGTCCATCAGCGCAGCCGGGCAGGAGAAGGACATTACAAAGGTGCAGGAGATGTGCAGCCAGCTGAGTGATCTGTTCCGCTATGTCTCTACGGGAGGAAATCATACGACCATGGAACAGGAACTGGAAAATACTGAGAAGTACCTCAAATTTATGAAGTACCGGTACATGGAAGAACTGGATTATGTGATCGAGCGCATCGGAGATGAGACGGTGAAAGTCCCGAAGCTGATATTGCAGCCAATAACGGAAAACTGTTTTAAGCATGGGTTTGCAAATATGGAGCCTCCTTACAGGATTAATATAAGATATACATGTGAATCGGGTAAGTGGATGGTAGAGATTGAAGACAACGGGGAGGGCTTTCATGGCAGTGAGACAGAGTTTATTATTAAGGCCTCTAATGACATGGATCATATCGATCTTAAAGGGATGGCGCCCGTTGTGAATGGAGAGCATATGGCCCTGCGAAATATCTATGTAAGGCTGCATGCGATGTATGGTGACAGGATGATTTTTGAACTGGAAAACAAAAAGGATTCAGGAGCGCTGGTCAGACTGGGATGCCGTTGAAAGAAGAGAATGTATAGCTGCGGGAGTATTTCCTACAAGATTAAGGTACAGGTGAGAAAGAGAATGAGTTCAGATTATAGATATAGCTCTGTTTGTGCAAGGACCAGCAGAAGCAGGCGGCTTTTTTCAAAGCAGCCTGCTTCGTGGCATTGTGACCGCTGGAAAGACGCCTTTCCTGCAGGAAACGGTAAGATCGGCATATCGGTTTTTGGATCTGTAAAGAAGGAGACAATCCTGGTCAACCACAGCAGAAGCTGGCACTGGGGGATCAGGGGGAAGCTGCCGGATGTAAGCGCTGCGTATAATGAAACCAGGCGCCTGCTGTCTGAGGGTAAGTTCAGGGAGGCCAACAACCTGACATCGGATGCTTTGCTGGAAGCAGGATATCAGTCCGGCCTTTATTATCCCTGTCCTGTTGGCGATATCATCCTTATAAACGAAGATGACCTGCCATACAGGAATTATTCGCGTGAGCTGGACATGAAAAGCGGTGAAGTCCATGTCAGGTGGGAGCAGGGGGAGACGGTATATAAAAGAAGCTGCTTTGTATCACGAAAGAAAGACCTGATCCTTCTGCGCATGTCGTGCATTTCAGGTGAAGGAGAGATCTGTGTTTCCGCCGGCCTCCACAGGACCTTCGGACAAGATGAGGAGCGAATGAGAGGGGAAGCAGTGATCAGGCGTGAGTCAATCGGGGAAATGACGGCAGTGGCAATTAAAACGCCGGAGCATGATTTCGGACTTGCTCTGAAAGTATTGGAAACGGATGGAACTGTCAGGCTGAAAAATGATGATCTTATAATTTCTGCGTTTTCCGAAGTGTTTATCGCGGCAAAGGTATATGGGGATTTTGATGAATGCAAAACCCTGCAGGAAGCACGGAAATGCCTATGCGGCATTGATGCCGGATATGATGAGCTGCTTGAAGAGCATCAGATGCTTCACGGAAAGCTTTTCGATTGCGCGGACCTGATCATTGAAGAAAAGGATGCTGACCGGCCTGAGTCAAAAGAAAACAAAGCTTCGCTCCGGGAAGCGGACCAGACCGGTGAAATGACTGAGGAGGAGATTTTGCATCTTGCCTCGTCCGGTGAGGTTCCTGTGTGCCTTTGGGAAAGGCTCTGGCATTACGGCAGGTACCTGTTTATCTCGGGAACGGACGAAGATCAGCTTCCATTTGGGATGTACGGACTGTGGGGCGGGAGATATGATCTTCTCTGGAGTCATAATATGGCAAACATCAACATGCAGATGATGTACTGGCACTGCGGCACAGGAGGACTGGGCGGTTTTGAGAAAGCTGTGACAGACTATTATACGGGTCTGATGCATGATTTCAGGGAGAACGCAAGAAAAATATGCGGCATGAGAGGGATCCTGGTCCCGGCAGGAACTACACCCGGATACGGTCTGATGAATCAGATTGTTCCCGTTATAGTAAACTGGATCAGCGCGGCAGGATGGATCGCCTCCCATATGTATGATTATTACAGATGGACTAATGATGAGAAGCTGCTGCGGGAAAAGATTCTCCCCTTTATGCTGGAGGCGGCACACTTTTATCAAGATTTTCTAGTTAAAGAGGACGGTATGTACAGCATTCTGCCGTCTGTCTCGCCGGAAAATACACCTGGGAATCTTCAGAACGACCACCTGAAGCATATGGCCCATGCCTGCCCGACTGCACGCAACGCTGCTATGGATGTAGCTGTCCTGAAGGAGTTTTTCACTCATTTGGTCTGGATTTGCAGGAAGACACAGGCGTTCACAGAGAAGATAAGCGAATGGGAAGACATTATTGCAGGTCTGCCTGCATATAAAGTGAACAGTGACGGGGCTGTGAAGGAATGGCTGGACGAAGAGCTGAAAGATTTCTACGAACACCGCCATCTTTCTCACCTTTATCCGGTTTTTCCGGGTGATGAGATGCTGCGCAGCCCTGAAATGATTAACAGAAGTGCATTTTCAAAGGCGGTTAAACTTCGCGTACAAGGAGGGCAGACAGGATGGTCGATGGCTTTTGCGGCCTGCATTTACGCCAGGCTCGGGGAAGGGGATAAGGCGCTTAAATGCCTGGAAAACCTGAGCAGAAGCTGCCTGACAGGCAGTCTGCTGACTCTTCATAACGACTGGCGCAATATGGGATTGACTCTTGATCTGGACGAATTTGATGAAAGTACAGATCACGCACCGGTGCAGCTGGATGCCCAGTTGGGAATTGTGGCTGCAATTCAGGAAATGCTGTTCAGGCACTATGAGGAGCATCTTTGGCTGCTTCCGGCGGTTCCATCAAAATGGGCTATGGGTAAGGTTAAGGACTTCCGATTTATCTATGGAAGGGTTTCATTCTCCTGGGATCTTTCAGAAAACCGTCTTAGCTGTGAGGTAAAGACAAGGCCGCTTCAGAAAATAATGCTTCATGCGGGATTGGAAAAAGACTTTGACAAGGCACAGCGGGCAGTAGAATTAATGGCCGATGACAGCGGCTGTATAGAGTGGTCAGGTAAAATAAAATAATAAACCGTGAAAAACATCAATTTCAAAAAACGAAAGTTTTTCCGAGGAGCTGATGCCTGCATTGGTTCCTTATTTTTTTAAATGCTGATGCTGTTGTTTTCGGTTGTAAAGATGGGCCTTAAGCTTGCCTGGGGATCAACAAAGTTTGTTTTCGGATTGGGCTTTTCTGGTTCTGTCCGCTGCTGTTTGTTTTGATTGTTT
>CACZPF010000060.1 GCA_902782975.1 uncultured Lachnospiraceae bacterium | reverse complement strand
GAAAATGGATGGAAAAGAACTGGCTGCCTGCATCAGCCGTCCCTGCATTCTGGCAGAGGACGAAGGATATAACTGTGAATGGTCCACTGAACTGACCGTTCCCCAGGCTATGGAAGAGTATATTAAGGCCTGGGTAGCGCTTCACGTGATCGCAAAAGAGTATTCACTTGGCGCCATGGACGGTTTTCAGTTTAACATTTCCGTAGGTTATGACCTGGCAGGGATAAAGGAAGAGAAGGTCAATACCTTTATCGACAGCATGATGGAAGCGAAGGATACGGCAGTTTTCCGGGAATGCAGGGAATGGCTTCTCAAAAATGCAGACCGGTTTTCCACCTTTACCAGAGAGGATGCAGAGGCTGTTCCCTCTAAGATCTGCAATTCCGTCACCATTTCCACACTGCATGGATGTCCTCCAAAGGAAATCGAA
This sequence comes from uncultured Lachnospiraceae bacterium, assembly GCA_902782975.1. GTDB lineage: Bacteria > Bacillota > Clostridia > Lachnospirales > Lachnospiraceae > Blautia_A. Next base: position 4,541 of record CACZPF010000060.1, on the reverse strand, counting down.
AGCATCGCGGATTACCTGCTGAAGGAGAAGCATCTGCATACCTTTATCAAATGCAATCCTACGCTCCTCGGATATGATTTTGCACGCCGGACCATGGACGCTATGGGATATGACTATCTGGTGTTCGGAGATTTCCATTTTAAGGATGATCTGCAGTATGAGGATGCTGTTCCTATGCTCCGGCGTCTCATGGCATTGTCGGATGAACTGGGGCTTTCGTTCGGGGTCAAGATCACCAATACCTTCCCGGTCGATGTGACAAGAGGTGAACTTCCCAGTGAAGAAATGTACATGTCCGGAAAGGCTCTGTATCCTCTGTCCATCGCCCTGGCAGCCAGGCTTTCACGTGAATTTGACGGACATCTGAGGATCGCCTACTCAGGCGGTGCAGATTACTTTAATATCGGACAGATCGTATCCTGCGGCGTATGGCCGGTAACCATGGCCACCACGATACTGAAAACCGGCGGTTATAACCGGCTCTGTCAGGCTGCCAGAGAGGCATCCAAAGCAGTTTGCGCACCGGGGGCTGTCTGTACAGGAGAGGCAGGAAGCGGTACTCTGATACAAAAACCGGAAGGAAAAGCCTGGTCCTGTATTCAGGTGGATCAGCTGACTCTTCTTGCCGAAGGAGCCGTCAAGGATCCTCATCACAGGAAAAATATCAAGCCGCTTCCCAGCCGTAAGAGCAAAGAGGAAGTACCTCTTCTGGACTGTTATTATGCGCCTTGTATGGAAGGCTGTCCCATTCATCAGGACATCCCCGCCTATGTAGGCCTGGCAGGAGAAGGACGTTACGAAGAAGCGCTGTCCGTGATTCTTAAAAAGAATACTCTTCCATTTATCACAGGTACTCTGTGCGCGCATAACTGTATGAATAAATGCACCCGGACCTTTTATGAGGAATCTGTAAAGATCCGGGAGACAAAACTGCTCTGTGCCGAGAAGGGGTATGAGGCGGTCATCGGTAAGATCTCTGCAAAGGCGAAAAATCAAAAGCGGGTCGCTATTGTAGGCGCCGGCCCTGCCGGAATCTCTGCTGCATGTTTCCTCGGAAGAGAAGGATGCGAAGTCACACTGTTCGAAAAAGAGGACAGACCGGGCGGCGTGATCCGGTATGTGATCCCCTCTTTCCGGATCTGCGATGAGGCCGTGGAAAAGGACATAACTTTCCTTGAAAAATATGGAGTGACGATCAGGACAGGACAGCTGATAACAGATTTAAAGTCTCTTAAAAAGGACTACGATGCCGTGATCGTGTGCATCGGAGCAGGAAAAGCCGGCAGTCTCCCCCTGGAAAAGGGTGAGGCGGTCAATGCCCTGGAATTCCTGAGAAAGTTTAAGGAATGCGATGGTAAAGTTCCACTGGGAGAAAATGTGATCGTGGCCGGCGGCGGAAATACGGCTATGGATACGGCCAGAGCAGCTGTAAGGACGAAGGGTGTTAAAAAGGTCACCCTTGTTTACCGGAGAACAAAACGATATATGCCCGCTGCAGAAGATGAACTTCTGGAGATGCTGGAGGACGGCATTGAAATGAGAGAACTGCTCTCTCCCGTCCGTCTCGAAAATGGGACACTCATCTGCCGGAAGATGAAACTTGGAGAGCCGGATGAATCCGGGAGAGCAGGCATCATTCCTACCGATGAGATGGAGGAGATTCCGGCAGATACGCTTCTGGCTGCCGTGGGAGAAAAAATCGACACCTCCATTTTTGAGGCGAACGACATTGCCCTGGATGACAGAGGACGCGCACGGTTTGACAAAAAGACAATGGAGACTTCGGTTCCCGGAATCTATGTTGCCGGAGACGGAGCAGGCGGAGCAGCTACCATTGTGGAGGCCATCCGGGATGCCCAAAAAGCAGCCAATGCGATTCTCGGGAAAATGAGCGAGGAGGATATTCCCCCATTCGGAACACCGGAGGAATGTTACAAAAAGAAGGGCATTCTGATGGAGAGCGGGGATGCCGTTTCCGAAAAAGACCGCTGTCTGACCTGCAATCTGGTCTGCGAGAACTGTGTAGATGTATGTCCGAACAGAGCGAATATTGCCCTGCGTGTTCCCGGCATGAAGATGAAACAGATCCTGCACGTAGATTATATGTGCAACGAGTGCGGCAACTGCAGGACCTTCTGCCCATATGCCAGTGCACCTTACCTTGACAAATTCACCTTATTCGCGACGGAGGAGGATATGGCCGACAGTAAGAATGATGGATTTGCTGTTCTGGATCCGGCCGAAAAGAAATGTAAGGTAAGATTCTTCGGAAAAGAACAGGTACTTCGTGCGGATGATGAAAAAGCTCCTCTGTTTGAAGGGCTTCGGAAGCTTATCCTTGCTGTCATTCAGAATTACCGGTATCTGCTCATATCATCGAAGTGAGCATTTATGACCTGAGTTTTAATGAAATCTATTTAACCAGTGTTTCATAATAATTCAAAGTGTTTCAAAGGGAACGATTCTTATAAATAAACGGGCGTTATCTTAACTGTACTATATAAAAAGGTCTGGTGATCCGTATGCCTGAATTTTATGTAAACGGAAAAAAATATACCATAACAGAAGATGGAAAACTGCTTCCCTTTTTGCGTGACGTGTTAAAACTGAAATCGGTGAAGGACGGATGCAGCGAAGGCGCCTGCGGTACCTGCCATGTACTGATCGACGGCAGAGCCCAGAAGGCCTGTGTCCCCCGGCTTTCTAAACTCGAGGGAAAACATATTGTAACGGTAGAAGGGCTTTCCGATCTGGAAAAAGAAGTCTATGTCCGGGCCTTTGGAGAAGCCGGTGCTGTACAGTGCGGGTTCTGCATCCCCGGGATGGTGATCAGTGCCAAAGCCCTGCTGGATCAGAAGCCGGACCCTACAAGAGCTGAGGCTGCAGATGCTATCAAAAACAATATCTGCCGGTGCACCGGCTACAAGAAGATCATCGACGGGATCCTTCTCGCTGCCAGATATCTGAGAGAGGGTCTTCCGGAGGAAAAGGATTATTCCTGGCGTCTGGGAGAAAGAGTTCCAAGGCTGGATGTACGGGATAAAGTGCTTGGCATCGGCGAATATGTAGATGACATGGAGGTGCCGGGCATATTGTATGGTTCCTGCGTCAGAGCCCGGTATCCCAGAGCCAGAGTTCTCTCCATCGATACGGAGGAGGCAAAAGCACTTCAGGGAATTGCAGGCGTTTTTACTGCTGATGATATACCGGGGCGGAAAAAGGTCGGTCATCTGAAAGAAGACTGGGACGTTCTGGTTCCGGTGGGCAGACTTACCCACTATCTGGGGGATGCCATTGCCCTGGTGGTGGGAGAGACGAAAGAAATCGTGGAGGAAGCAAAGAGCCTTGTCAAGGTGGAGTATGAAGTTCTTCCGATGGTTCAGACCCCGCAGGAGGCTATGCAGAAAGATGCCCCGAAAGTTCACGAGAGCGAGACGGATAATCTCCTGGCTCACTGGCATGTCAGCCGGGGAAATGCATCCGAAGCTATTCTGAAGTCTCGCTATATTCTGACAGAACACTTTTCCACCCCCTGGACAGAACATGCCTTCCTGGAACCGGAGTGTGCCGTCGCTTTGCCCGAGGGAGAGGGTGTGCGCATCTACTGTTCAGATCAGAGCACCTATGATACCCAGCGGGAGTGTATGCGTATGCTGGGAATACCGGCTGATCTTGTGCAGGTGGAGAATAAACTGGTAGGAGGCGGATTCGGCGGGAAGGAGGATGTAACCGTTCAGCATCATGCCGCCCTGGCAGCCTATCTTCTGAAAAAGCCTGTAAAGGTGAAACTCACCAGGGCAGAAAGTATTCTGATCCATCCCAAACGACATCCCATGGAAATAGATTTTACCCTCGGCTGCGATAAGGATGGAATCATCCAGGGGTTAAGAGCAGAGGTCATTTCCGATACCGGTGCTTATGCATCTCTTGGGGGACCTGTTCTGCAAAGAGCATGTACCCATGCTTCCGGACCCTACAATTACCAGAATTTTGAGATCGATGGAAAAGCCTACTATACAAACAATCCGCCAGCCGGAGCTTTCCGGGGATTCGGTGTTACCCAGACCTGTTTTGCGATTGAAATGCTGCTGACCAGAATGGCAAAAAAAGTGGGAATCTCTCCCTGGGAGATCCGTTTCCGGAATGCCATCCGACCGGGCCAGGAACTGCCGAACGGCCAGATCGTAGACGATTCCACAGGCCTTGTGGAAACCCTGCTGGCTGTGAAAGATGTATTTGAAAGCGATCCACATGCCGGCATAGCCTGCGCTATGAAAAATGCAGGCGTCGGCGTAGGACTTCCGGACTGGGGGCGCTGCCGTCTGCTGGTTCATGATAAAAAGCTGGAGATCCATGCCGGTGCATCCTGTATCGGTCAGGGACTTGGCACGGTCCTTGTCCAGTTCGCTGCAGAAATGACGGGACTTAAACGGGAACAGATCAAATATACCGCATCCAATACCTGGGAAGCGCCGGATTCCGGTACCACCTCAGGCTCCCGCCAGACACTGATCACGGGAGAAGCGTGCAAACGGGCGTGT
>CACZPF010000059.1 GCA_902782975.1 uncultured Lachnospiraceae bacterium | reverse complement strand
AGCCTGCCATATGGGCACCCGTCTGGCATCCTCTGTTATTGCTACCAAGGATAGTGTATGTCCCCAGTTCATGCCGGAGGAATTCGGGCTTTGAAGTATTCTCTTTAAATACATACAGCCTGAGGGGGATCCTCCAGGAATGCTTTATGTTCAGATTTTGAATTCCTGTCCCGGAAGGGACTGGAATGACAGCTGTGATGAAAAGGATTTTATAAAGCTATGTTAAATATTATGCTGGTTCTGGATATGCTGGGCACGATCGCCTTTGCCATTTCCGGGGCACTGGTAGGGATACGCCACAGGATGGACTGGTTTGGCGTGAATGTGCTGGCTATTGTGACGGCTACGGGCGGGGGGATTTTAAGGGATATCATAATCGGAGATCACCCGCCGGTCATGTTCCGAAATCCGATCTATGTACTTGTGGCGGCGATAACGGCAAATGTGGTTTTTGTCGTGATGTATTTTCATCCGCACCGTCCGAAAAGGCTCTCTGCTGTATATGATATGCTGATGTTTGTTTTTGATACCCTGGGAGTCGCCGCGTTTACGGTGGACGGTGTAATGCTCGGGGTAGCCCACGGATATAAACACAACCTGTTTCTGCTGGTATTTCTGGGCGTCATGACAGGTGTCGGCGGAGGAATGATCCGGGATGTCCTGGCGGATCAGATGCCGGATGTATTGAGAAAACATGTATATGCCATCGCTTCGATCCTGGGAGCGGTTGTTACAGGGTTTATCGTCCGGCAGTTTGATATGAGACGGACCGGCATCATCGCCGGGTTCTGTGTGGTGGTCCTTTTGAGGGTCCTGGCTTCTCATTTTAAATGGAATCTCCCCAAAGTCCGCCTGCCGGAAGAGTGAGTTATAAGTTTTGTTTCAGATCTGCCCGGATGTCCCGCGCACTGACTGAAAAAGCCCTTTTATCATAAGTAACCCCGGTTTTTTTATTATGGGGAAACGGACGTTGGAAGGTGCTTTGCGGTGTGGTTTTGAAGGGAGGACAGGCGGTGGCTAAAAGAATTTGTTTAGACAAAGGATTTCTGATCCGGAGAAGGAACCAGATGTTCTGCAGCAAGTGCGGCGAAAGGCTTCTGCAGGATAATTATCGGATGAACAGGCATATTTCTCACTGCCGTATGGATGACGGCCTTCCTGTTGTCTTAAGAGAAGAAAAGGATTATGTATATTCTCTGGAGATAACGGAAGATCTGAAAGAACTGCATTTTGTCGTTTTCACGCCGAAACTCTCCGGCGGGGAGGGGTTTTTCCGGAAAGAGACGGTATGGGAAGAGGTATACAGAGGAATCTTCCGCCAGACGGAAAATATCGTGGAAGAGCATGGTCTTTATGATATTGACAAATGGCTGAGGGATATGGTGGGAGATAAAAAGATCCCGGGGCTTACCCGGTTCGATCCTTTTTCTATGATCCGAAAAGTCTTTCCGAATATCCTGCAGGTTCTCTCGCCGGGAGATTTCCTTGATCAGTACAGAAACGGAAGGCTTGTCTGCAGCAGACTCCTTAAAGATGCAGAGGCGGAGAAGATTCTTGCCGAAAAACCTCTTTTTGATGAGGAAGAAGAGATCCGCGAGATTACTGTCTGCGGAAAATTCCTTCGCCGTCTGGGGAAGATGATTCTGCATGTCAGCATCAAAGTTCCCGGCAAAAAGGAAATGGGCATCCTTATGGCGGAGAATTATCTGTATGCCGGGAAGGAGTGCGGTGAAGAAATCTGCCGTCTGATCAGGACACCCGGTATTCTGGTAAAGAATCAGATTCCGGAGAGCGTGGCGGAGGAATTTGATCAGTGCTATCCTTCTTTTATGCTTGGAAAATACCTGAAAGAAGGGGGCAGAAATGTACTGATTCCTCTTTTCAGCGCTAAAGTGGACCGGTATGTTGAACTGCTTTATAAAGCCGGTATGCCGTTTCTGGCCGAGAATATGCGGGATATCATCGAAAACAATTATCTGGCTCTGGAAAAAATGAATCTTTCGGGTATATTTGGACTTCCGGTGAAAACGCTCCGGAAGTTTTCTTTTGCCGGTATTCCTGAGGAAGAAGGCATCTTTGACAGTCTGAAAAGACTGTATATTTTTGATCCGGGGCTTTTTAGTCTGCCGGAATATAATTATCTTTCGATGAAATTTTTAAAAGAGCTGGACCTGCATTTATGCGAGGAGGTGCCGGAAGGACATCGGGAGAGCCATTTGTTTGACGGCTGGACCCGGGATGAAATATTACGGACGCTCAGATATGTGACCTGGCTTAACGGTCCCGAAAAAGAAGAAACAGCAAAAGCCCGGGAAGCCGCTAAACGATATGCGGATTATTTACTGACCTGTAAACGGCTGGAAACATATGTAGAAGGAAAATGGCCAAAGGATATTCAGACGGCCCATGAGAAAGCTGCGGAACTCTATTATACGCAGAAAGACAGGATCCTTGCTGAAAACTTTAATAAAGCCGTGTCTTCGGAAGAGTATCGCTTCTTTACGACCGGATATGAGATACATAAAGAATACTTTGAAAAGGATCCCTATATGATCGTTGCGCCGAAAAGCATCTGGGATATGCGGATGGAAGCCTTCCTCATGCACAATTGTGTGGAGTCTTATTCCAGAAAAGTGGCGGTAGAGGAGACGAAAGTCTATTTTCTCAGGCAAAAAGATAAGCCGGAGGATCCTCTGTGCACGATAGAAGTCAGCAGGGGACGGGAGCTGATCCAGCTGAAGGCTTTTGCTAATCAGAAGGCACCAAAAGAAATCCGGAAGTTTGTACGGAAATGGGCAGAGAAAAAGGAGATCACCGTCAGGACCACAGATGTGGCCTGACGGAACACACGGGGAGCGTCCCCGCGTGTTCCTCCCGTGTGTTACAATTGTTTTAAATCTCTTGTTTTTTCTATTGTGATTCAGTATAATAGGAACGATGTTTAAAAGTCTGCACTTTAAAATGCTAACGGATTAAAAACCGGAAGTTTAAAGCAGAAGCCAGTGTAGATATTTATGATGAGACGAAAGTAAGGGAAGTTTTGGTATGTCGAAATATCTGGTCAAGAGAATTCTTCTCGCAATTCTCAGTATTTTTATCGTCTGTACGATCACATTCTTTGCCATGAATGCGATTCCGGGAGGACCTTTCAACTCAGAAAAGGCAACAAGCGAAGCCGTAAGGGCGGTTCTGATGGAGCGGTTTAACCTGGATAAGCCTGTCTGGCAGCAGTTCCTTATCTATCTCGGAAATATATTTCACGGGGATTTTGGCGTGTCCTTAAAGACGGGACGTGAGATCAGCCAGATTCTCTGGTCCTGTTTCGCTATTTCCGCCAGGATCGGCGGCATTGCGGCATTTTTTGCAGTGATCATCGGGGTGATCCTGGGTGCTATTGCGGCTCTGTTCCGGAATAAATGGCCGGACCGGCTTATCATCTTTTTTACGACCCTGTTTACTGCGATGCCTTCTTTTGTTTTCGCGACCATGCTTTTGCTGGTGTTCTGTATTCAGCTGCAGATTCTTCCGGTATGGAGCGCGGAGAACCGGAATTATGTGCTTCCGGTCATCGCTCTGGCTGCCTACCCGACAGCGTATGTGACACGTCTTACCAAGACGAGCATGCTGGATTCACTGGGGCAGGACTATATCCGTACAGCCAGGTCCAAGGGCGTGTCGACCGTGATGGTCATTTTTAAACATGCACTCCGGAATGCGCTGATTCCGGTCATTACTTATGTGGGTCCCATGCTGGCCTACATTCTGACAGGATCTCTGGTGGTGGAAAATATTTTCAGCATCGGCGGCCTTGGCAGACAGTTCGTCCAGTCGATCACGAACCGTGATTATCCGCTGATCATGGCTACGACCATTTTCCTTGCCATTGTCATGGTGATCATGAATCTTGTCAGTGATATTCTGTATAAAGTAGTAGATCCTCGGATCAAGCTGGAATAAAGACCGGGAGGAAAGATACGCAATGGATGTTCCATCAAAAAATAAATTAAGTCTTCAGATCGATCTTTCAAAATTTGAGAAAGCCACCGAAGATGAAAAACGTCAGCAGGACGTTATGAGCAAGTCCACATCCTTTTTCCGGGACGGCATGCGTAAACTCATGAAGAACCCCCTCGCCGTAGGTTCTCTGATCGTTCTGATTCTTGTGATCGGCACGATCATTGTAGCGCCCATGGTGGTTCCTTATGGGTATGAGGAGATGATCTCCGTTAACGGAAAGCGTGATAAGACGGCCAAAAACCTGGCGCCTTTTGAGTATTCCCAGAGAGAGCAGAAGGTGATCGATGAGGGCGGCAAGGTGTTTCCGCATATTATGGGGACGGACTCTCAGTGCCGTGATTATTTTATCCGTGTGGTGGAAGGAACGAAGATCTCCCTTACCGTCGGACTTTTTGCCTCCATTCTGGTGCTGATCATCGGCGTTCTGTACGGGTCCATATCAGGGTATATGGGCGGAAAGACGGACCTGATCATGATGCGTGTCGTGGATATTATTTATTCGCTGCCGGACATGCTGATCATTATCCTTCTTTCTGTAGTGCTGAATGAGCGTCTTTCCGGTTCCGCCAACCCGATCATCCGGTCGCTGGGTACGAACATGGTTTCTATTTTTATCGTGTTCGGTCTTCTTTACTGGGTCAGCATGGCACGGCTCGTGCGCGGCGAGATCCTTAAGATCAAAAACAATGAATATATTCTGGCTGCCAAAGCGGTAGGCGCCAGATCGGACCGGATCATCCGGACGCATATCATCCCGAACTGCATCAGCGTGATCATTATCACGACTGCGCTGCAGATTCCTTCCGCGATTTTTACGGAAAGCTTTCTGTCCTTTGTAGGAATGGGTGTGAAGGCGCCCATGCCTTCTCTCGGATCTCTTGCCAACGCGGCGCGGGAAGGTCTTCAAAGCTATCCGCTGCAGCTGGTATTTCCGGCGGTTACTATCGTTCTTATCGTGCTGGCCTTTAACCTTCTGGGCGACGGCCTTCGCGATGCCTTTGATCCGAAGCTCAGGAGGTGACGCAAGATGGCGGATGCATTCAATCAGTCCGGTAATAAGCCTCCCCTTCTGGAAGTGGTGGATCTTCATACTTCCTTTACGACAGATAAGGGAGAAGTACAGGCGGTCAATGGTGTAAGCTTTACGCTGGAGGAAGGAAAGACCCTCGGAATCGTGGGAGAATCCGGATCCGGCAAGTCGGTAACAGCCTATTCCATTATGCGTATTCTGGAACAGAACGGCCATATCACACAGGGTCAGATCCGGTTTAAAGGAAAGGATATTACCCATTATTCAGCCAGAGAGATGAATATTTTCCGGGGTCAGGAATGTGCCATGATCTTCCAGGATCCCATGACATCTTTGAATCCTGTCTATACAGTGGGGAATCAGATTCAGGAAGCGATTCTTATTCATTCAAAAAAGTCCCGGGCGGAGGCGAGGGCCATCACCCTGGATATGCTGAAGCTGGTAGGCATTAATGATGCCGAACGGCGTATTAAACAGTACCCCCACGAACTTTCCGGCGGTATGCGCCAGCGTATCATGATCGCTATGGCACTGGTTTCGGAGCCGTCAGTTCTGATCGCGGATGAACCAACCACCGCTCTGGATGTGACCATTCAGGCGCAGATCCTGGAGCTGATGCAGGAACTGCAGAAAAAACTGAATATGTCCATTATTATCGTTACCCATGATCTGGGGGTCATCGCCCAGATGGCGGATGAGATCGTGGTCATGTACGGCGGCCGTATCTGTGAAAGAGGAACGGCAGATGATATTTTTTATCGTCCCTGCCATGAATATACCAAGGGCCTGCTCCGTTCCATTCCCAGTGTTGATAATATGAAGAAAAAGCTGGTTCCCATCGCGGGGACACCGATCAATCTTCTGAACATGCCGAAAGGATGTGCTTTTTCGGCCCGGTGTGATAATTGCATGAAAATCTGTATCGAGCAGGTTCCTCCGGAACTCAGGATGCCGGACGGACATTTTGCCTCCTGCTGGATGAATGTGAAAAATCACAATTATGTGGAGGTGACGGACGATGCCGGATGTTGATGTAAAAAAGGATAACGAAAAGTATCTGGTGGAAGTCCGGGATCTTCAGGAATACTTTCCCATTAAGACAGGTTTCTTTAAAAGGACTATGTTAAAGGCAGTGGACGGGGTGAATTTTAAGATCAGACCCGGCGAGACACTGGGCCTTGTGGGAGAATCCGGATGCGGTAAGACGACAGTCGGCCGTACACTTCTTCATCTTTATAAGCCCACAGGCGGCCAGATCTTTTTTGACGGCCAGGAAGTGACGCCCCACAATATGCATGCCTTTCGAAAAGAAATGCAGATGGTGTTCCAGGATCCCTATTCTTCCCTGGATCCCCGTATGACCGTGGAGGATATTATAGGAGAACCTCTGGATGTACATAAGCTTTACAGGAACCGAAGCGAAAGAAGAGAACGGATCCTGGAACTGATGGGACTTGTAGGCCTGAATGCCGAGCATGCTACCCGGTATGTACATGAGTTTTCCGGTGGACAGCGTCAACGAATCGGGATCGCCAGGGCGCTTGCTGTGAATCCAAGGTTCATTGTCTGTGATGAACCGGTTTCTGCGCTGGATGTTTCTATTCAGGCGCAGGTGATCAATATGTTTGAAGAACTCCAGGAAAAGCTTGGAGTTGCATATCTGTTCATTGCACACGATCTGCTGGTGGTACATCATATTTCGGACCGTATCGCGGTCATGTACCTTGGACGGATCGTCGAGACTGCTGATGCGGATGAATTAAATGAGCATCCCATTCATCCCTACACGCTGTCACTTTTGTCGGCCGTACCGGTTCCTGATCCGGAAACAGCCCGCAAGGCACAGCGAATCATTCTTGAAGGCGACGTGCCGAGCCCGCTTTCCATGCCGTCAGGCTGTGCATT
>CACZPF010000058.1 GCA_902782975.1 uncultured Lachnospiraceae bacterium | reverse complement strand
TGTCAATCTGAAACCGGCAAAGCTGGCCGGCATGCTGAGTGAAGGCATGATCCTCTGCGCCGAAGCGCCGGACGGGACCCTCGCTCTCATGACCCCCGAAAAAGAAATGCCCTCCGGGAGTGAGATCCGCTGAGAGCAGTAATGTGAAATGATTGATTATGCTATTATAGGAGGCTGTTCAAATATGTATTTACAGGAATTGAAGCTGAAGCTTCATGAATATTGGTCAGGCCAGGGGTGTTCCATCATGGAACCCCACGACGTGGAAAAAGGCGCAGGAACCATGAACCCCTTTACCTTCCTGGCGGCGCTGGGCGAGCATCCCTACAGGAGATCTTATGTAGAGCCCTCCCGCCGTCCGGCTGACGGCCGGTACGGGGACAACCCCAACCGCCTTTACATGCACCATCAGTATCAGGTTATATTAAAACCGAGTCCCGATGATGTGGTAGATCTCTATATTAAGAGTCTGGAGTTTATCGGTTTTAAAAGAGAAGAACATGACATCCGTTTCCTGGAGGACAACTGGGAATCTCCGACCCTCGGCGCTTTCGGCAAGGGCTGGGAGGTATGGATCGACGGAATGGAAGTCACGCAGTTCACCTTCTTCCAGGTAGTGGGCGGCATGGACTGTAAACCTGTGACGGCCGAGATCACCTATGGCCTGGAGCGTATTGCCATGTACCTGCAGGACGTGGATGATGTAATGAACCTTCAGTACAGCCCCTACGAAAAATACGGTGAGATCTACAAAAAGAGAGAGTATGACAATTCCAAGTACAGTTTCGAGGACTGCGACAAGGAACAGCTCTTCAAGGATTTTGATGTTTACGAGAAGGAATGCGTCCGTCTTGTCAAGGATTGCAAGAACATTTATTCTGCCTATGATTTTGCGCTGAAATGCTCCCAGACCTTTAACGTTCTGGACGCCAGCGGCGCCATCAGCAAGACTGCCCGCAACCATTATATCCGCCGGATCCAGGCTTTGTTCAGGCTTCTGGCAAAGCTTTACAGGACCGAGATCGATTAAGGGGGGCATGTAAGATGGATAAGAAAAAACTGGTATATGAAATCGGTGTCGAGGAGATCCCGGCACAGTATATCCGCACAATGGCGGAGAGCTTTAAAAAGAATGCGGAGGACATGTTCCGTGAACTTCGTCTGCATTATAAGGATCTGAATGTATTTTATACGCCCCGCCGGTTTGCTCTCATCGTGACGGATCTGGATGTAAAGCAGGAAAGCGAGACAAAGACGGTGAAAGGCCCGAGTGCCAGCGTCGGATTTGAAAAGGACGGAACCACGCCGACCAAAGCTCTGCTCGGCTTTCTCAGAAAATGGGGAAAGACACCGGAAGAAGTGACCCTGGAAGGCGAAGGGGACAAGAAATATATAGCTGTCAGCGTTACATCCGAAGGCGAGATGACAGATAAGCTTCTGCCGGAGCGCCTGGCTGCTCTGATCGGGGCTATTTATTCCCCTAACCCCATGCGCTGGGGCGATTATAAGATCAAGTTTATCCGGCCCATCCGCTGGCTGCTGGCTTTGTTCGGCGACGAAGTTCTGCCAGTGGAGATCGAGTGCTGCAAAGCGACCAGTGAGACCTGGGGGCACCGCACCCTGGCCGACGGTCCGGCAGCCGTCTCTTCTGCAGATGATTACGAAGAGACTCTGAAAAAGCTCTATGTGATCCTGACAGAAGAGGAAAGAAAATCCATGATCCGCGCCCAGATCAAAGCACTGGAAGAAGAACATCACTTCCAGGTGGAACTGGATGAGGACCTTCTTGACAAGGTGGCCAATATCATCGAATATCCCACCTGCGCCGTCGGCTCCTTTGAGGAAAAATACCTGCGTCTTCCGGAATGTGTCATCAAGACTCCGGCCAAGACCCAGCAGTTCTATTTCCCCGTATACCGAGACGGAAAGATCACCAATGCCTTTATCTTTGTCCGCAACGGCGGATCGGATTTTATAGAGAACGTGATCAAAGGAAATGAAAGAGTTCTCCGCTCCCGTCTGGAGGACGCGGAATTCTTCTACGATAACGACTGCAAGCTGACACTTAAAGACCTTGCCGACCAGCTTTCCGGCGTTGTATTTGTAGAAAAAGCCGGCAGCTACCAGGACAAGCAGGAAAGAGTTAATACCATAGCCCGGAAGCTTGCCTCCCTCGTCGGATACGAGGAGACCGAAAAGATCAGCACCGCTGCCTCTCTTCTCAAGGCGGACCTGGTTTCCCAGACGGTCCGTGAGTACACAGAGATCCAGGGCGTTGTGGGCGGCGTATTTGCCGAAAGAGACAATTATCCGGCCGATGTGTGCCAGGCCATCAGCCAGCAGTATCTTCCGAACTTTACGGGAGACGCACTGCCGGAAGGAAAGCTTGCATCCATCATTTCCATCGCGGATAAACTGGATACCGTCATGACACTCTGCTCCGTAGGCCTTAAGCCGCTGGGGAGTGCCTACCCCTACGGTCAGCGCCGCCAGATCCTGGGCATCTTCTCGATCGCCCTGGAACAGGGCTTTGATGTGGACTTCGACAGATTCATCAGCGAGTGCGCAGACCTCTATAAGGATTTCTGTGCGGCAGAAGGCGAGAGTACAGAAGACTTTGTTACCTTCCTTCACGGCTTCATCCTGCAGAGACTGAAGGTCTTCCTGCACGAAGCGAAAGAGATCCCGCTGGATGATATCGAGAAGATCTCTGTCGACGAGCTGAATATTACCAAATCCATGAAGAAGGCGAAAATGATCCGTGAAGTAGGTGAGACCGAGTGGTATCAGCAGTTCATCCTGATCTTCAACCGGATCCAGAAGCTTATCAAAAACGAGAAACCGGAAGCAGCCTTCAGCGCAGAATATCCGGATGCGGAAGCATCGGCCATGTTTAAGGATTTTGCAGGCAGAAGAGAAGAGATCCTCGGCAAGATCGAAAAAGAAGACTACGAGAGCGCCATCCGGGATATTTCCGACTGCGGAAAATCGATCACAGCCTTTATGGAGGAGAACCTGGCTCTCTGCGACGAAAAGGAAAAGAGACAGAACAGGATCGCCTTCTTCGGAGATTTCTGCAATGTCTGCGGAAAGATCATACAGCTGAACGCATGATAAGAGGGATGTGAGGGAGAATATTGTATGCACTGGTCAGATAAGATTGCAGAAGAAATAATCGCGAAGAAGCCGGACAAAGAGGAGTATGTATGCGCGGCGGGCATCAGCCCGTCGGGCTCCATCCATATCGGAAACTTCCGGGATATCGCCACCAGCCTGTTTGTGATGAAGGCACTGATCCGCAAAGGGAAAAAGGCAAAGCTTTTGTTTTCCTGGGATGAATTTGACAGAATGCGAAAGGTTCCTGTCAACGTGGCGGCCGTCCGTGATGATATGGAAAAATACATCGGCGCTCCCTACGTGGATGTACCGAATCCTTTTGGCACCGATGCGAAAAGCTATGCAGAATATTTTGAAAAAGAATTTATGGAGTCCATCGACAAGTTCGGCATCGTGATGGATTACCGCTATCAGGCGGAAATGTACCGGAGCGGGAAGTACGTTGAGCATGTACTGACGGCTCTCGATAAGAGAAAAGAAATCTTTGACATTCTGGATCAGTTCCGTACCCAGCAGGCCCAGGAGGGTGAGCGGGACAACTACTATCCGGTCAGCATCTACTGCCCGAAATGCGGCAGAGATACCACAAAGATCCTTTCCTACAGCGACGCCGAAAAGACGGCGGAATATGAGTGCGCCTGCGGACATAAAGGCTCCTTTGATTTCAGAAAGGACTTTAACTGTAAGCTCCAGTGGAAGGTCGACTGGCCCATGCGCTGGATGTACGAAGGCGTCGATTTTGAGCCGGGCGGAAAAGATCATGCCAGCCCCGGCGGCAGCTACGACAACAGCCGCGTGATCGCCGAAAAGATATTCGGTTATGACGCTCCCGTCTTTAAGGGGTATGAATTTATCGGCATCAAGGGAACCACCGGCAAGATGTCCGGTTCTTCAGGCCTTAACCTGACTCCGGCTACCCTTCTTCAGATCTATCAGCCGGACGTGATCCTCTGGCTGTACTCCAAGGTGGAACCCAGCAAAGCCTTCGATTTCTGCTTTGACGACGGGATCCTCCGTCAGTATTTTGAATTTGACAAGCAGTACAACGCCTACAAGGATGGCACGGCGGACGAGTATGTGAGCGGCATCATGGAAAATGCCCTGACTTCCGGCAATGATATCCATACCGTACCCATGTCCCTCATCGCACAGCTGGGTTCGATCGTGGACTTTAACGTACCCATGATGGAAACCGTATTCGAAAAGATCGGGACACCCTACAAGTACGAGGACTTTAAAGAACGTCTGGAACTTGCCCATTACTGGCTGGAAAACTGTTCTCCGGAGAATGCCAACAGACTCTGCGCCTTCCGCAACTGGGAGGTCTATGAGACCCTCTCCGAGGACGAGAAGAAAGAGATCGAGATCCTCCGCAGATATATTGCGGACGAAACCTATACCCTGGATGAGCTGAATACAAAGCTTTACGCCATCCCGAAGGAAGTATTCGGGGAAGACATTCCGAACCTCAAGGCGGTGCAGGGCACATTCTTTAAGAACGTGTACAAGCTGCTTCTCGGAAAGGAAAAGGGCCCGAGGCTTTACCTTTTCCTCTATGCCATCCAGAAGGAATCCTTCCTGCCGCTTCTTGATTTCTCCACACCAAAGACGGAGGAAGAGCTGGCGCCTAAGGTAACAGAAGAACCGGCAGAACAGGAAGAAGAGATCGTCTACGGTGATCCGGATCCCGTAGAGCCGGTCAAACCGGAAGTCGCCAAGGAAGATTTTGACACCATGGATTTCCGTGGGTGCCAGGTCCTCAAATGCCAGGAGATCCGCAAATCTCACAGCTGCTATAAGCTGACCCTCGACGACGGCATCGGCAAGAGAGTGATCGTATCAAGCATCAAGAAGTATTACAAACCAGAAGATCTGGAAGGTAAAAAGATCATTGTTGCAGCCAACTTAAAACCCACCCGTATCACCGGCGTCACCAGCCAGGGCATGCTTCTGGCCGGCACCAACAACGCCTGCGGCTGTAAAGTCGTATTTGTGGACGACAGCGTACCGGTAGGAACAAAGATCTGCTGAGGCAGAGAAAAACTGCCGGGTTAAAACGTAAAGAGGCAATCCTATTACGCAGAGAAGAGCGTAAATAGATTGCCTCTTTGTTTAAACAGCATAAAGGAGACCGACTATGAAAAAAAATCTTCCACGATCCATT
>CACZPF010000057.1 GCA_902782975.1 uncultured Lachnospiraceae bacterium | reverse complement strand
GATACGGCAGGCCTCAGAAGAAAGGGTAAGATCAAAGAAGAACTGGAGCGCTACAGTGTGATCCGCACGGTGTCGGCTGTGGAGAGAGCCAGTATCGTCGTGCTGATGATCGATGCGTCGGAAGGTGTGACAGAGCAGGATGCCAAGATTGCCGGGATCGCCCACGAACGCGGCAAGGGAGTGATCATCGCGGTCAACAAGTGGGATGCCATCGAAAAGGACGATAAGACCATTTATACCTTCACGAACCGGATCAGGGAAGTCCTTTCCTTCATGCCCTATGCGAAGATCATCTTTATATCCGCCAGAACCGGACAGAGACTGATGAAATTGTACGAAAATATCGACGTGGTCATCCAGAATCAGAATCTTCGGATCCAGACTGGCGTATTAAATGAGATCCTTTCGGAAGCGGTGGCCATGCAGCAGCCCCCGTCAGACAAGGGAAGAAGGCTCAAGATCTTCTATATGACGCAGGTCGGGGTAAAACCGCCCACTTTTGTCATTTTTGTAAATGATAAGGAACTGATGCACTTCTCCTATGTGCGTTATCTTGAAAACCGCATCCGGGATGCCTTCGGATTTGAGGGAACATCCCTGAAATTTATTATCCGCGAGAGGGGCGAAAAGGGATAATGGTAAGAATAATTGCTCTTTTGATCGGATATGCCTTCGGCCTGATCCAGACAGCTTACATTATCGGCAGGATCCATCACACAGATATCCGGCAGCACGGAAGCGGCAATGCCGGGACCACAAATGCACTCAGGACTTTTGGAAAAAAGGCGGCCCTGATCACACTTCTTGTGGACGTGCTGAAATGTGTGGCGGCTGTTCTTGTGGTGCGTACACTTTTCGGAAAAACACAGGCGGATATCCTTCCGCTGCTGTCGACGTATGCGGGGTTCGGATGCATTCTTGGCCATAACTTTCCCGTATATATGAAGTTTAAAGGCGGCAAAGGGATCGCCTCGTCCCTGGGATTTGTGACAGCGCTCTGTCCGCTTCTTGGCTGCCTGATCCTGGTGATATTTATCGTGACCTTTTTAAAAACCCATTATGTATCTCTTGGGTCGCTTCTTTCCTATCTGGCCGGGTGCCTTGGAATTATCATTCTGCTGGGAAACGGATATTTCGGAATGATTTCTCCCCGGAGGATCGAGATGGGGATCCTTGTGGTGCTGCTTACGGTGCTTGCCTTTTACAGGCATCGCGCCAATATAAAACGGCTTCATGCCGGGACAGAAAGCAAAGTTTATCTTAAGAAAAAATAAAAATACAGCATAAAAAAACCGCACGGCTTTAAAACCGTGCGGTTTTTACGTTATCAGTCAGAAATTGAGATCGGCGATATCCTCAGGAATACCGACCGTGCGGAGGTTTTCATTCATCTTGTCGATAATGGCGATATCCTCTTCTTCAATGGAAAAACTGAAGAGATCCGCATTGGAACGTATGTGCTCCGGCCGCAGGGATTTCGGAATGACAGCAAGCCCTTTCTGAATTGCCCAGCGAAGGCCGATCTGTGCAGGCGTCCGTCCGTATTTGGTACCGATGACGCACATGATATCATTATCCATATACAGGCCGCGGGCGAGAGGAGCGGCTGCCTGCACCTGGATCCCCTTGCTCTGGCAGTATTCGATCAGTTCCTTCCTGTACCAGAGCGGGTGATTTTCTATCTGGTTTACGGCGGGAACAATGCCCGAAACAGCCTCCAGTGCCTGCAGATGGCGGATCTCGAAATTGCTGACACCGATCGCGCGGACACGTCCGTCAGAAAGGAACTTCTCCATCTCCTGCCAGGAACCGGTATAACATCCGGGAACAGGCCAGTGCAGAAGATAAAGATCCAGATAGCTGGTCTTGAGACGGTCGAGGCTGCGGTTGAGAGAACCTTCCAGGTCGCCCAGGCGCTGCGCAGTGTTCCACGCCTTGGTCGTAATAAAAAGATCCCTTCTCGGTACGCCGCATTGCTGCAGAGCCCTTCCGAGCAGCTCTTCATTTTTATAAACAGAAGCGGTATCAAACAGACGGTACCCTGCCTCGATGGCAGTATCAACAGTCATATAGATCTCTGCTTCGTCTGTTATTTTATAAGTGCCAAGACCCAGTAAAGGCATCTCGTCACCACGATTTAACGTGACAGTATTCAAAACAAATTCCCCCTGTAAAAAAACACCCACACAGAATCTCATGACGAAATAACGTACAGTGCCATTTCTATGCGGTGCAAGTATAGCACAAAAATATGAAGGAGTCAGTTCTTTTATTTTACAAATTTGCTACATGATTGACACAATCCCTGCGGATCAGGTCTTTTTGCCGAAAAGTACGAAAAAAAGTACGCAATCGATAGAGCAGAGATGTAAATAATCCCTTGCTAATTGCGCAGAGTCGTTGTATAATACTAACAGATTGATAAATAATTATCATTGTGAAATACTTATCAGATACGCCCCTTTTTACTTCTGTCGTATTTATTTCGATAAGAAGTTGAAAAAAGGGCGTTCGTGGTGCGTAAAAATAGAAAGGAGCTTTTTTCCATGCACTTAATAAAAGATGAAAATGGAAACCTGATCCCTCACGGACACGATCAGGAAGAATATCATCACGATCATGAACATCATCATGATCATGAACATCATCATGATCACGAACACCATCACGATCATGTCCATGATCACGGGCATCATCACGACCAGGAAGCCGCGCAGGACTGTGGTGACTGCGGCACCTGTTCTTCAGCAGCCGACTGTGTAAAGAAGGATCCGAAGCGCGAGACGCTGGCTCTTCTGGCCTACATGGTCCAGCATAACGAGGCACATGCAAAGGAACTTGACCAGATGGCGGAAAACCTTGAGAAACTTGGCATGGATGCGGCGGCAAAAACGATCAGAGAAGGAGTTTCCGATTTCCAGAAAGGGAATATGCGGCTTTCCCTTGCGCTTACCCTTGTAAAAGAAGAAGTGAAAGAAACGGAATAAAAGAGGCTGAATAAAACAGACAGTATAAAACAGGCTGAATAAAAGAGGCTGAATAAAACAGGCTGAATAAAACAGGCTGAATAAAACAGATTGAGAACAGAAACAGGTAACATAGACAGGAAACAGAAAATAAACATGCAGGTGGAATATCCTGGAAAAGGAGGCGGTTATCATGTGCCTGGCAACGGTATTAAACAACCACGACGATTCTGTAATTTTCCGGAATGTCAGTAAAATTGAAGTAGACGGAAGCAAGATCCTTTTGCGGGATATCCTGGGAGATGAGAAGGTTCTGGAAGGAACCATTCTTATGGCTGATCTGGCAAACAGTGTGGTTAAACTGAGTCTGGCAGATTAAACGGATCTTCAAAGGCGGAGGTTTATTCGTTACAGGCGGACCTTCAGGCGGATACTGAGCCTTTAATGAAATACAAAGCCTTTTTAAGATATCATATTACGTGGAGGTGCAACCATGAAGTTAAAAGAAGCGATGAAGGAAAAAATGCTTCTGTCTTTTGAATTGTTTCCGCCGAAAACCGATAAAGGGATGGCAAATCTTCCCGGAACGATCGAGCATCTATGCAAGTATCGCCCGGAATATATTTCCTGTACCTACGGCGCCGGCGGCACCAATGTTGGCAAGAACAAAGACGTCTGTAAAATGATCAAAGATGCGGGGACCATTCCCGTTACGCATTTTACATGTATTGGGAATACTGCAGAAGGTATCAAGGAGCAGCTGCAGGGATATCTGGATGACGGCGTAGATCATATGCTGGCGCTTCGCGGCGATCTTCCCTTCGGATGGGAAGGTACCGGCGGCGATTTCGCCTATGCCACAGACCTCGTCGCATTTGTCAGAAAAGAGTTCGGCGACAAATTCGAGATCGCAGTTGCCGGTTCACCGGAAGGGCATATTTCCTGCCGGAGTCTGGATGCGGATATCGCTGTCCTGAAACAGAAACAGGATAACGGAGCCGATTATATCATGACGCAGCTCTGCTGGGATATGGAACAGTTCAAGAGATGGCTGGACAAGATCCGTACAGCCGGAGTGACCATGCCGGTAGACGTAGGCATTATGCCGATCCTGGATCAGGCGGCGACAATCAATATGGCACTTTCACGGAATGCCTGCGTCATGCCGAGAGAACTCTGCGAGATCATTTCCAGAAACTGGATCTTCCCGAACCCCTTCGACAAAGAACCCTTCGATGCTGATGCAGAAGGCAAGAAGGCAAGATTCAAAGAAGCCGGTATGGAATATACGATCCGCCAGATCGACGAGTACCGCGCCTGCGGCATCAACGGCATTCATCTGTATGCGCTTAACAAATGGAAAGACGTATCGGAGATCATCGACCGTTCCGGTATCCGTACTCTGGTTTAAAAGGCGGTAAGGTATGGCACATGTGATCGCAGTCGCCGGAAAGGGCGGCGTCGGAAAAACTACATTTTGCGGAATGCTGATCCGGTATCTCTGCGAAAAGGGCAAAGGACCTGTCCTGGCCGTAGACGCGGATGCCAATTCAAACCTGAATGAAGTACTTGGCGTTCAGGTGGAGACGACCCTCGGAGATGTAAGAGAAGAGATCGCCAGGGCAGAGCTTGCAAAGGAAAACCCCATTCCCCCCGGTATGTCAAAAGCGGATTATGCCGAGATGCGTTTTGAAGATGCCCTGGTGGAGGATGATGATTTTGACCTGCTGGTGATGGGGCGGACCCAGGGTAAAGGCTGCTATTGTTATGTAAACGGGCTTCTGGAGACCCAGCTTGTCCGCTATCAGAACAACTACCCCTACTTTGTTGTGGATAATGAAGCCGGTATGGAACATATCAGCCGGGGCGTTCTGCCGAGCATGCAGACAGCGATTCTTGTGAGCGACTGTTCAAGACGCGGGATCCAGGCGGTAGGACGGATCGCGCGCCTCATCGAAGAATGCGGCCTGCATCCGGAAAGAACGGTTCTGGTGGTCAATCGTGCACCCGGCGGTGTGCTGAATGACGGTATCAAAGAGGAAATAGAGATTCAGAAGCTTGATCTCATCGGCGTTATTCCGCAGGATGAGACGGTGTATGAATTCGATTGTGACGGAAAACCCACGGCAGACCTTCCGGATGATAATCCGGTAAAGGCAGCAGTCCGTACAATTGCAGAGAAACTTGGCTTTTGAGAATATGCATCTACCTGCGAAATGCGGGGCGGAAGGCGATAAGGCGGAACGGTCTCCTGGTGTCTCCTGTGTGTGAAAGGATTCTCTGTATTGTTTATATGATGCCGGCAGCATGCCGGCATGATATTTTCATTAAAATATCCCATGGGAGGGGATAGGTTCCAGCCTGTGAGAGGATATAGAAAAGTAAAAAACGTTAACATATTTTAAGGAGGAAAAAAATGAGTGATTTTAGATTTATCACAGTGGAGGAAATGGAAGCCGCCACTAACCGACTGCTTGAAACGGGCGCCAAGGTAGGCGCAGACTCCTGGCAGATGCGTGTGAAAAATCAGACACCCCACTGTAAATTTGGCGAGCAGGGTATCTGCTGCCGTATCTGTGCGATGGGCCCCTGCCGTATAACGCCGAAGGCTCCCCGCGGTATCTGCGGATGTGATGCCCATGGTATCGTAGGACGTAACTATCTGAAGTTCACAGCCGGCGGAGCTGCGACCCATTCAGACCACGGCCGTGAGATCTGCAACACTCTGTATCATGCAAAACCGGATGGCGCATACCGCGTTAAGGATCCCGAGAAGCTGATCCGCATTGCAAAAGAATGGGGCGTAGAGACCGAGGGCAAGGATATCTACGATCTGGCTCATGAGATGGCTTACAAGGGCCTGGAAGAATACGGCAAAGTATTCGGCTATCAGAGATTCCTTGACAGAATGCCCGAAGGCCAGAAAGAAAAACTGATCGAGATGGAAATGGCTCCCCGTGCCATCGACCGCGAGGTTTCCTGCTCCAATCATATGACCCATATGGGATGTTCATCTCTTCCGGAAGCACTGGTAAAACAGTCTCTTCGCTGCGGTATGGCTGACGGCTGGGGCGGCTCCATGGCAGGAACCGAGTTCTCCGATGTCCTTTTCGGAACACCGAAGCCCGTTGATACGGAGGCAAACCTCGGTGTCATGGTCGAAGAAAATGTAAACATCGTAGTACACGGACATGACCCGAGCCTTTCCGAGAAGGTCTGCGACTGGGCAGAAAGCCCTGAGATGCTTGCTCTGGCAAAATCTGTCGGCGCCAAGGGCATCACCGTATCCGGTGTCTGCTGTACCTCCAATGAAGTCGCCATGCGCCGCGGCATTCCGATGGCCGGCAACTTCCTTTCCCAGGAAAATGTCGTTCTGACCGGCGCCTGCGAAGCGATCGTAGTTGACGTTCAGTGTATTTTCCCGGCTCTTGGACCGCTTTCCAAGTGCTTCCATACCAAGTTCATCACCACTTCCCCGATCGCGCAGATGCCGGATTCAGAATTTATCCGTTTTGAGGCGGACAGTGCGGATGAGAAGGCAAGAGCCATTGTTGAAATGGCTGTCAATAACTTTAAGAACAGAAGACCGGAACTGGTACACATTCCGCAGCTGAAGCAGAAAGCAACAGTCGGCTATTCTGTAGAAGCTATTGTAAAGACGCTGGACGGCGTTACCAACTCCCAGGTAGATGTTACCGGAACCACCAAGCCTCTCCTTGAGTGCATCACCTCCGGCGTTATCCGTGGTGCTGTCGCCATGGTAGGCTGCAACAACCCGAAGGTTCGTCCGGATACCGCTCATATCGAGCTGATGAAGAAGCTGGTAGCCAATGACATCATCGTTATCGCTTCCGGCTGTGCTGCCCAGGCTGCTGCCAAAGCAGGACTCATGGACAAGAGAGCCAAGGACTTCTGCGGCGCAGGTCTTAAGAGAGTCTGCGAGCTGGCTGACATCCCGCCTGTCCTT
>CACZPF010000056.1 GCA_902782975.1 uncultured Lachnospiraceae bacterium | reverse complement strand
CGAAACTGGTACCCGGAACGAAGATCCAGAGTGATGAAACAGAAGAGTTCGACAAGATCCTGAAACTGCAAAAACCGGGATGTAAAAGCCTCCTTGAGAAATTAAAGGTACGACTGCCTGAAACCGACATCACCTGTGCATATGGTTATGCGATCGCCGGAGACGACTGTTCCCACTTTGCGGAAGCGCTGCAGGCGGCAGAGAATGCGGATCTCATAATTCTTACGCTTGGCGGAAAGCACGGGTCCTGCTCCGTAGCATCCATGGGAGAAGGGGTGGATGCGTCGGACATCAACCTTCCTTTTTGTCAGGACCAGTTTATCAGAGAGGCAGCGAAGCTGCATAAGCCCATGATCGGTCTTCATTTTAACGGACGTCCCATCTCCAGCGATGCGGTGGACGAACATTTAAACGCTATTCTGGAATGTTTTAACCCGTCGGAAGCGGGAGCGCAGGCCATTGTGGATGTTCTTCTGGGGGATTGTGATGCCAGCGGTCGTCTGCCTGTCACCGTGGCAAGAAATGCTGGGCAGATTCCCGTATACTATAACCATCCGTATGGATCCGCCTGGCATCAGGGGGACAGCATCGGCTTTAAGGACTACGTGGATCTGCCCCATAAACCCAGGTATCCTTTCGGGTACGGCTTAAGCTACACGCACTTTACATATCATGATCTGGAACTCTCACAGACAGAAATCAGTCCGGACGAGACAGTTGTGATCCGTGTGAAGCTGACCAATGACGGGTACAGAAAGGGAACAGAAGTCGTACAGCTCTATGTAAGTGATCTGTATGCCTCCCGCACCCGTCCTGTAAAGGAACTGGCTGGTTTCTGCCGTATCGAACTTTTGCCGGGAGAAACAGCGCAGATCTGTTTTAAGCTGAAGGCTTCCCAGATGGCTTTTCTTGATGATGACATGAAATGGGTCGTTGAGAAGGGAGAATACCAGGTGCAGATCGGGCATTCTTCTGAGGACATCTGCCAGAGCGGCAGTTACAGAGTGACATCCAGCAGGTATATAGAAGGACACAAACGCGGATTTTACTGCATTGGTGGAAAGATCGGAGAAAAGGAGATAAGCTTATGCGAAAAATAGTGAATGATAAGGAGATCGTACTGGGCGTATGTTATTATCCGGAGCACTGGCCGGAAGAAATGTGGGAGCAGGATCTGGACCGGATGCTGGAAATGGGTCTTAAGGTAGTGCGCATCGCGGAATTTGCCTGGAATAAGATAGAGCCCCGGGAGGGAGAGTTTGTATTTGACTTTTTTGACCGCTTTCTTGATCTGGCGTACAAAAAGGGAATGCAGGTCATTTTCTGTACCCCGACGGCAGCCCCGCCGGTCTGGCTTACCCATAAATATCCCGAGGTGCTGAATGTAAGCCGCACCGGTGTCCGGTATGAACACGGGGAACGCAGACACTACAATTATAATTCTCCTGTATATCAGGAGAAGACCAGGATCATTGTAGAACAGTCAGCCTCCCATTATGCACCGCATCCGGCTGTCATCGGATGGCAGATCGACAATGAACTGAACTGCGGCATCGATGAATTTTACACAGAGAGCGATACCATGGCTTTCCGTCAGTTCCTAAAAGAAAAATACCATACACTTGAAAATCTCAACGAAGCCTGGGGCACCATGTTCTGGAATCAGACATATTTGGACTGGGATGAAGTCAAGGTGCCGGGGCCGGTCCCGTGCAACAATATAAACTGTCATGAAATGATGGATTATATCCGGTTCGTTTCCTGGAGCGCACGCCGGTACTGCCATCTGCAGAGCGAGATCCTGCGGAAATACCTTAAACCCGATGACTTTATCACCACCAACGGCCGGTTCGGCAAGCTGGATAACCATAAGATGACAGATGAAAGCCTGGACTTTTTCATGTACGATTCCTATCCGAATTTTGCTTATTTTCCGGGAATGTACGATCCGGCGCCAGATGCGCTGCGTGACCGGTGGAACAGTAAAAACCTGACCGAGATCCGGTCGATTTCCGGGAATTTCGGTATTATGGAGCAGCAGTCCGGGGCGAATACACTGCTGGCCCCCACACCCAAACCCGGACAGATGACTTTGTGGACTCTTCAGAGTATTGCGCACGGGGCTGATTTTGTGAGTTATTTCCGGTGGCATACCTGCCTGTTCGGGGTGGAACTTGCCTGGCACGGCATCCTGGATCATTCCGGCCGGGATAACCGCCGTGTCCGGGAGGTAAAAGAAATTTTCGGAAAGGTCCGGAAGCTGAATAACATCGCGGGCAGCCGCTATGAAGCAAAAGCTGCCGTTCTTAAGGACTACGATAATGAATGGGACAGCTGGAACAACTTTTTAACTGTTGACAGCGATGATCATATCTATGAAGCGGCCCAGAGAACCCATACACCGCTGAATTACGTGTATCTGTACGACGGGGGAACAACAGAACCACTCAGCCGGTATCCGGTCGTATTTTATCCCCATGGAATGATGATGTCCGGGAAACGGGCAAAAATCCTGGAATCATACGTGGCGCAGGGGGGAACTCTGGTGCTTGGATGTCACAGTGCATACCGTGATCTCTGCGGGCACGGAGTCATGGAAAAACTGCCGGGTGTTCTTAAGAACCTGACCGGCATCGACATCCCGGAATACACGCCGGTCACGCCGGGAGATGCTCCCGCCTTTATCCGGTGGGGAGAAGACCGTCTGGAAGCTGTCTGTATGCACGATCAGATCCAGATAGAGCCCGGCCATGAAAAGACCGCACAGATTCTAGGGTATTATGAAAATACCTGCTATGATGATATGGGCGGGCTCTCTGTAAACCAGTTCGGAGAAGGAAAGGTTTATTACTGGGGAGCAGGCTTTACGGTAGAAACAGCTGCGGTATTCCTGAAAAAACTGAATGCCGCTTCGCCGTATGAAGATACAGTCAGCCTTCCGGAGTCGTGCGAGATCGCCGTACGCGAGAA
Source organism: uncultured Lachnospiraceae bacterium (assembly GCA_902782975.1). Classification (GTDB taxonomy): domain Bacteria; phylum Bacillota; class Clostridia; order Lachnospirales; family Lachnospiraceae; genus Blautia_A. The sequence goes on along the minus strand of CACZPF010000056.1, from coordinate 2,291 downwards.
GGATGGCCGGAGATATTATTTTATTTTGAACTATCAAAGAGAGCAGGTCTGTATTACAATTCATAAAGAGATGAAAGATCTGTACTCCGGGGATCAGATCAGAGGAGAGGTCTGTCTCGAACCCTACGGGACCATGGTTCTTACAGACTAAACGAAAGGCACAGATCATTCAGGAGGATGCACAGGATACAGCATGTCTGTTCAGACAGCAGGAAGAGGGGGGCAGCGATGTTAAAGCACGTTTCGACAAAAATGATCATTATTTTTGTAATTCTGATCCTTCCGCTGAATCTGATCGCCCTCAGGCAGTCCAATGAGATGATCAGATCCAGTACACGGCAGGCCATAAACGCCAATAACACCATAGCGGAAGTGTACGCAGAGCAGCTGGAGAACCGGATGGAAAATGCCATGTCCCTGCTGCATTATCTGAACACAAAGAATGTGGATCTGATCCGTATGCGGACAGCCGTTGAAAAGACCACGGCCTATCGCATCTCCTGGTATAAGCTTTATGTGGAACTGAAAAATATGGGAAGTCTGATCACCGGGGCAGATACGTATTTTTATTATATGGAGATGCCGGATGATCTGCTGGTCTACCAGAGAAAATCCATGGAGCAGGAGGAGAAGGAAGAACTGCTGGACCTGATCAGGACAGACTCGATCCCGCTCGGATGGAGCATCATGGAAGTCGGACAGGGGAGGCGCCTTGTCTATCTTGCCAATGTCAATCATACCTTCAGTGGTGCCTGGATCGAACTGGAACCGGTGGCCGAGAGCATACGGGAATCTGTCGGGTACCAGACGACGCAGATCCTGTTTTCCGGTCTGCCCGCCGAAGAAACAGAAAATGAACTGCGCTCGGGGGCGGATTTTCGGTCCATGTTCCTGAATATTCTGACAGACAGAGATGAGGTCGTCCGCCGGATCAGTATTTATCAGTACGTTCTGCTTGGAATTGCCTTTTTATATCTGCTGCTGATCCCGGTGCTCTTCGGACAGGTCCACCGGATCTTTATCCGCCCCCTGCGTGAAGTAAACGATGCCCACCGCCGGTTGGAGGAAGGAGATATAGACTACCGTCTGCCGGAAAAAGCCGGATCCCTTGAATTTGAGGAAGCCAATCATTCCTTCAACCGGATGGCCGACCATATACGCCAGCTCCGGATCGATGTCTATGAAGCGGAACTGGCCCGGCAGAACCTGCAGCTGGAAAAGCAGGAGATCGAACTGCAGAATCTGCAGCTGCAGATCCGGCCGCACTTTCTGCAGAATACCTTTAATCTTGTCTATCTTCTGGCTCGTAAGAAAGCTTACGAGCCCATTCAGAAGATCGTTCTTTACCTTTCGGATTATTTCCGCTACATTTTCCGGAACGGAAAAGAGCTGGAACTGTTTTCGCGGGAACTGCAGCTGATCGAAATGTATGTAGAGGTCGCTTCGATCCGCTATGATAAAGGGATAGAACTGCATACAGATCTGGATCCGGAAATCGAGTTTGTCCGGGTCCCGCCTCTTCTTCTGCACAATTTTATCGAAAATGCCGTAAAGTACGGTTACCAGACCGGCAAGGTCCTGCATATAGATCTGCTGGGACGGATCGAAGAAAACAGAGTGACATTTATCGTACTGGATGACGGAAATGGGATGTCTCCGGAAATTCTGGAACAGAATCAGAAGGTATTTTCCGGTGAACTGATCCCGGAAAACAACGGAGTTCATGTGGGACTTTATAACTCATTCCGGAGACTGCGCCGCTATTATGGAGAGCAGGCCTGCATCGAGGTGGAATCGGAACCGGGCGAAATGACAAGTTTTACCATCACATTTCCCTATAACATGGGAGGACGGGCGTGACCGGGCTTTTGGCCATCTGTGTATATAGGACTGTCTACGCGGCTGAAAATCTGTATAAACGGAGGTATGTATGAATCTCTTAATTGTGAACGATGAAAAACTGACGGCAGACACGATGAAAGAAGAGGTGGACTGGGCATCCTGCGGCATTGACCGGGTGTTTACCGCCTACGACGCCGGGCAGGCAAAGGAAGTTTTTTTCCGGGAGAAGATCGACATAGCGCTCTGTGATATCGAGATGCCGGGTGAAAACGGGATCGAGCTTCTGCGCTGGATCCGCAGGGAGAAGATCGAAACGGAGTGCATCTATCTGACCTGTCATGCCTCGTTTGTCTATGCCAGAGAGGCGATCGATCTCGGATGCCGCAGCTATATTCTGATCCCGGCCAGGGATGAGGAGATCTGCCGTCTCGTGAAGGAGACTGCGGAAT
>CACZPF010000055.1 GCA_902782975.1 uncultured Lachnospiraceae bacterium | reverse complement strand
GTTGTCACAAACTGTCGTTTTTTTGACTTAAAGAGAATGTTTCTGTTAAGGATATATTTCTGTTTATCTTTTTCGGCTTTGGTTTTTCAGCTTTGTCTTTTTCAACGAAAGTATTTGCCTTTTTCATTGACACTATTTCCAGATTCCCATATACTGACGATAAAAAATTGTTATCTTTTCGGCTCAGCCGTTATGCCAGGCAAAAACAAAAGAAACGCTGCCCGGTTCAAAGATAATACGACAAACACAGATCAGCAGAGGAGCCGCCAGTGAAAAAAACATATATTACGACCATGCCGGATCAGATCGGGGCATTTCTGAAAGCCAGCGAATGCTTTGCCTCACTTGGAATCAATATCACCCGTGTCAGTTACAACAAAGCCGTTGATTCCCATACTCTCTTCATCGATGCCGATGGAGAACCGGACCAGCTCGAAAAGGCAGACCGGGAACTGGAAAAAATCGGTTATCTTCAGAGCGGCAAAAACGAAAGCAGCATCGTACTGCTTGAATTTATGCTGCGGGATATTCCCGGAAGTGTGACACAGATCCTTCGACTGATCCAGAACTATCATCTGAACATCTCCTATATCAGTTCCCAGGAGAACGGGTCCTCTTATCAGGCCTTTAAAATGGGACTGTTTGTCGAGAATGAAGAAAAGCTTCGGACTTTTCTCCGTCTGGCGCAGGAGATCTGCCCCGTGCGGGTCCTTGATTACAATCATTCCGAGCGGGTCCTTGATAACAGTATTTTCTACCACTCTTTTGTGTCCGGACTGATGCAGCTGGCCGGACTTCCTGAAGAAAACCGGGATATTTTACTTGTAAATTCAAATCTTGTGATGCAGATGCTCGATGAAAAAGGGCTCTCACCTTTTAAAACCTTTGAAAGCATCAGCCGCTTTGCCGAGCTTCTTTCCAGACCCCGGGGCGGCAGTTTTTCGCCCAGGATCACGAAATACACCATCACAGAGAAAACGAAAATTACACTCATTGAGCCGCCCTGCGGCAGTAATACGGCGATTCTTCAAAGCGGCGAAGATACGCTTTTCATAGACTGCGGATATGCTCTTTATAAAGAAGAAATGCTCAGGATCTTCCGCTCTTTGCTTCCGGATTATGATCAGATGAAAAAGCGCATTTTCATAACACATGCGGATGTGGATCACTGCGGCCTTCTGCCTCTGTTCGACGAGATAATCTCAAGCCGCAAAACAAAAGAGTGTCTCGAACTGGAATACAGAGGGGAAAACGGATACCGTGAACAGAATCCGCTTCACAAGCCGTATATCAGTATCTGCAAGGTCCTGACAGCCTATCAGCCGGCTGACCCGCAAACCATCTCGTCACGGTGGGACATTCCTGGTGTACAGGAAGCACCGCTGGAACAGATGGGCTTTTTCAATATCGGGGAGCTGCATTTTGAAGTGTATCAGGGAAAAGGAGGACATCTCCCCGGCGAAACCGTGCTGATCGATTATGAACATAAAGTTGCTTTCACCGGAGACATCTATGTAAACATCCACGGCATGACCCGTGAACAGGCAGAATACAATAAATACGCCCCTGTTTTAATGACTTCTGTTGATACTGATCCGGCATTATGCGCTGCAGAACGTGCCGCCGTCCTTCAAAGACTCGGCGCAGGAGAATGGAAGATATTCGGAGCTCATGGAGCGATGAAAGAATACAATCTGAGGGTTGAATAGCAAGAAATAAGGGGAACTTGTCTATAGCACCTCCATTGAAATGATAAATAAATTATAATATGGGATTCAGGGTTCTTTACATTGGCATTATTAAGTTTTTATTCTGGTAAATTTAAGAAAAAAAACCGGACAGGAAAGAAATACTCTCTCCTGTCCGCCCTGCGGATTCCCCGGCACTATGTACCTGAATATGGAATCAGGATCTTCACTTCAAAAAAGCCTTTTCGCTGTTCAAAGGTTATATTTCCGCCATATTTATGAACCGCATACGCCATGCTCCGCACACCATATCCATGTCTTGCGCGGTCCTTTTTGGTCGTTACCGGAAGACCGTCTTTAAGTTCTATCCTGTCTTCACAGTAATTACTGACTTCAATAAAAACAAATTCTTTACGTCTTGTAAGCGACATGCTGATGATTCTTTTTTCAGGATCAGGAATCAGAGCCACATATTCAATTGCATTATCAAGAGCATTCCCGAAAATCGTACAGATATCTGTTACATGAAGCTGTTCCAGAAGACTTCCGTCCGCCACACAGGTAAACTGGATCTGAAGATTTTTCATCCTTACACTTTTCCCTGCAAGGATAATATCCAGCACCCGGTTGCCGGTCTGCTTTTCCGGCTGAAAAGCGGTCAGTTCGCGCTCCAGTTCATTCAGGTGTTCGTCCCTTCTTTTCGGATCCTGCTCCTGCCGAAGAAGCAGCGTATGGTGCTTAAGATCATGAAATTTCATGTGCATCAGTTCAAGCGTTTCCTGATAATTCCGGTAACTGTCATACTGAACCTGCAGCCCGGCCTGAAGAGATGCCAGTTCCTTTTCGGCTTTCAGTCCTTCAATACGCATCTGATAGGCATACAAAACAGCCAGACCTCCAAGATCCACCAGGGTCCTGCTGTTGTATATATCCATATGCAAAGAGCCCAGAGGAATCAGTCTGGTAATAAACCCCAGATTACTGAAAAAGAAAACCGCTGCCGCGATCAGTCCTGCCGCAAATACTTCACTCAGACTGTAAACCGGCCTCTGGCCTCCTTTCTTAAGCCTTTTTTCCAGATGATAAGCAGAGGCCAGCAAGAGTCCATAAATAGCAGCCATTACAAAAATACTGAAAAAAGTATCGTTCCCCACATACTCTGTAATTTCACAATAGATCTGCCACTCACAGGAAGCAATAAATTC
>CACZPF010000054.1 GCA_902782975.1 uncultured Lachnospiraceae bacterium | reverse complement strand
GCCCGCATCCTATGTACTCCCCTCGAAGTGATTTATACACCATGGGAAGATAAAAGATATGTAAAACATCTGCAGAAAACAGGATGTGATCGTGCCTGCCGGGCCGGGGATCCAGCCTTTTATCAGGGGGACGAGGATCAGGCTGACAGCGTAATAGGACAGCACTCCGGTCGTGAGCCGCGTTATCCTTTTTACCATGGGAATGTCAGTGGAAAATCTGACAAAACGTCTTTCCAGAATCCAACCTGTCAGGAAAGCGATGCACCATCCGATTCCTTTAAAGGTATCATTAGCCATTTTGGCTCCGTCTACCAGAAGCTTTCCTTCTGCGTCATAGTCCATAGGGTAAGGCTTGAACGCAGCATAAAAAGCTACGATGACAGCAATTCCGACACCTATACATACGACAAGGATGTCCTTTTCCGGATGGACACTTACCCATTGCATCAGTTTTATGGTCAGAAACATGACCAGTGTCCCGCAGAGAGCGCCCACCAGAATATCCTGAGGAGTATGTACGCCAAGGTAGATACGGCTGAACGCTATAAGAGCAACCAGGATGCCCAGAACGACACGCAGTGCTTTGGGAAGATTCCTGTTCACGGCACTGCCGCCATATACGGTTGCAGCGTTCATGGTATGGCCGCTGGGAAAAGAATACCCTGTTGCTGTAGTGATGGAATTGCCATATGGTACAATACGCGCATCCCTGATCCATGGGCGGTAGCTGCAAACAGTTACTTTTAATACACCATTGACGAGTCGGTTGCCACTCCACCCCATCAAAAAATATGTGCCGAAATCTTTACTGACGCACCAGTAAATGATAGCCATAATGATAAGCACAGTGTTTAATTCGCCCAGGTAGGTCATTTTCGAAAGAAAATCCGCTAGAAATGCACCTCCGCTGTTTCTGAAATCCTGTAAAGCCAGTAATATGCTGATGTCCATTTTTCTCCCTCGTTTTAGTCCTCATTTGATTTGGCAGGTAAAGATCCGTAATAAGGATGGACTCCTTACTTGGAAAAAGCATAACAGGTTCTGGATCTGAAAGTTTCTCCCGCCTTTAAGACAGCTCCGGGGAAGTTTTCCTGATTAATAGCATTCGGGAAAAACTGCGTCTCGAAACATGCAGCACCCCGAAATTGATAGATTGCTCCTCCTTTTCCCGGCTCATGATCCAGGAAATTGGATGTGTATACCTGTATCCCGGGAAGATCAGTAAAAACATGCATCTCGATCCCGGTTTCCGGACAGAATAATGATGCAGCCTCTCTGTAACCGCCGCCGGTTATCACAAAATTATGATCATAGCCCTTCCCCATCTTAAGAAGATAATAATCTTCACCGATATCCTGTCCAAAAGGTTTTCCATTCCGGAAATCCATGGGTGTGCCTTCTACAGAGACAAACTTTCCGTTTGGCACAAGGTTCTGGTCTATTTCCGTAACCTTGTCTGCATGGATTACTGCAATCTGGGAGAGAATACTTCCACTGTCGTGGCCAGCCAGATTAAAGTAACTGTGATTCGTTAGACTCAGCGGGGTATCTTTATCAGACTCTGCCGTGTAATCTAAGGTTAATGCATCCTCTTCACTAAGAGTATATTTTACGCTTATATGAAGATTTCCCGGATAGCCCTGGTCTTTATCCGGGCTGAAAAGATGAAATGTCACGGAACTGTCCGTTTCGTCTATAACATCCCAGATACGTTTTCCATAATAGTCTCTTCCTCCATGCAGGGAATTAGGCCCATCATTTCTGGTAAGCTCATAGGTTATATCCCCCAGTTTAAACCTGCCTTCACCGATACGGTTTGCGACACGCCCAACTGTACTTCCAAAGAAAACATCTCCTTTTTCATAACCTGATACGTTATCATATCCCAGTACCAGATCCTGCAGGATCCCGTTTTTATCCTTGTAAAGGAATCGAACCAGGGATGCACCGTAGTTTGTAATCTCAGCCTGAGTTCCTCTCGAATTCTTTAAGATAAATAAGCCGGCGTATTTTCCATCTGCTGTTTTACCAAAAGATTGCTGCATAGGGCTGCTCCTTTTCTTTGTATTGAAATTCTGAGTGATATATGAATAGAATAAGTCTGCGTGAAACAAAACAATTGCCGGTGAATGCTATGCATGGCGGACCACCACATCATCCGGAAGCCGTTCCAGAATAAAGTCCCGGACAAAGTCCATATCTTCGGGCGGAATATAAATACGGTTATTTTTGTATTTTCCGGTCATTTCTATATATTTCGCTGTAATCACCACCGCTTTTGTTTTTCGGAATTCTGAAAAGATTGCTCCCTTGCCATAACCGGATTTCACGTAATCTTCGGTCAAAACATACTGTTCATGCGGATCGGCAGCTGAGTTCCAAAGAAAAAGCAGAGGAATTGCGATTACCAGGATCACACCTGTCACAAGAAGAGGAATCCAGAGGCTGCCCCATGCCAGGCTGCCATGATTAATGATGAGGAAAAGGACAAGCACAAAAAAACAGAGGATCAGAACTGCCCAGAT
>CACZPF010000053.1 GCA_902782975.1 uncultured Lachnospiraceae bacterium | reverse complement strand
TTTTTGACAAACGCATTTAGCATTTTTTGAGGAGGTTAGAAGTTCAAGGCATCGAAGCCGTTTGAAGATTCATACAATTCAATCGATGCAGAAAGTTTCGCAATTACCTAACAGGCTTAAAGCAGAAAGGAGCGCAGTTATGGGTTACGGAGCATGGAAAAAATCGGATTTTGCTGATTATTCGAGAAGGATGAAAAGGGAAGTCGGCAAGGATGGAAGGATTACCGGCAGTTATACGAACCAGGAGATGTTTAAGTCCAAAAGACTGGATCCACTTCTGGATCCAAGAAATGTAGTCAGAGAGTGCTGCGATTCGGAGCAGCATCCCGAGACACTTCCCGTGATCCTGGCGCTGGATGTGACGGGATCCATGGGACAGGCCGCAGTCGAAGTGGCAAAAGAACTGAATGTGATCATGACCAGGCTTTACGACGAGACGCCGGATGTGCAGTTCATGGTCATGGGGATCGGTGACTTTGCCTACGATGCCTGCCCTCTGCAGGTATCCCAGTTTGAAGCGGATATCCGTATTGCGGAGCAGCTGGATAAGCTGTATTTCGAATTCGGTGGCGGCGGAAACAACTTTGAATCCTACACGGCAGCCTGGTACTTTGCGCTGCATCATACCAGACTGGATGCGTGGAAACGGGGCAAAAAGGGGATCCTGATCACCATGGGCGATGAGCGCCTGAATCCTTATATTCCCTGCCTTGGAAAGTACATCGCGTTTGAAGATGTGACAGGGGACAGGGTGCAGGGAGATATCGAGACGAAAGAACTCTACAGCGAAGTCACAAAAAAATATGAGATCTACCACCTGAATGTGGAGCACAGACATGGATACGATGCAGAAGGGATCCGCACATCCTGGAAAGAATATCTGGATAAGAAGCATTTCCGTGATGTAACAGTCAATGGAATCGCAGGAGAGATTGTGGATATTATTAAGGCAGTAAAAGACTCCAGGGGAACGGAAAAAGGCTGGACAGGAACAATGCCGGAGATGACCGAAGCTGCAGGCGGGACAGGGCGGCATGTATCTTTCTTAAAAAGAATGGCAGAAGGGATTTCCTGGTAAGGGAAATCCCGGTAAGCATCCTGCCCGGGGCGTTGTGATCTGTATCTGAATTCAGGTTTATTATCGGATCTTCTGAAATGGCAGGACAGTTGGAAGGAGGGAAAAGGGATGACAAAGGTCAAGATCGTGATCGGCGGAAACTTCGGGGATGAAGGAAAGGGACTTCTCAGCGCTTACTTTGCAGAAGAGATGATGCAGAAAGAGGGAAAATGCCTTGTCGTTCTTTCCAACGGCGGCGCACAGCGGGGCCATACGGTTGTCAGAAACGGAATCCGTCATGTATTTCGTCATTTCGGGTCGGGAACGCTTTCCGGAGCGGATACCTGGTGCCCGTCCCCCTTTATTCTGAACCCGATGATCTTTATGAAAGAATACCGGGAACTGACCGCCCAGCTGGGAAAAACACCTGAAGTCCGGATTTTTGTTCACCCGGACTGCAGGGTCACAACTCCTTATGAGATGCTGACCAACCTGATTCTGGAAGAAAGCCGCGGCGAAAACCGTCACGGAAGTGTGGGTGTGGGTATTTGGGAAACGGTGATCGGAGGCGGGGTTTCTTACGGGAAACTGTGCCGGATGACAAGAGACGAAAGGGAGGCTTATTTAGCAGGAAACCGGAAGGAGCGTATGTACAGCCGTCTCCGGGACTGCGGCCTTATCAGCATCCCGGAGGACTGGCGGCAGATCGCGGAAGAGCCGGGACTTCTGGAAGGATACCTGGAGGATCTTTTCCAGATGGAACAGATCGTACATCAGGCGGATACAAGTCTCATAAAAGATTATCCGGGAATCATTTTCGAAAACGGGCAGGGACTCCTTCTGGACCGGAGCATGATCCGAAAGGGGTATGGCCATCACACAACGCCCAGTAATACAGGCATGTTAAATCCGGCCGGAATCCTGAAAGAGGCAGATCTTCCGGAGGCTGACATAGAAGCCGTCTATGTAACCAGAAGCTACATGACCCGCCACGGAGCCGGCCGGTTCGACACAGAATGTCCCATGGAAGAAATAAACCCCGAAATCCGGGATCTCACCAACATGCCGAACCAGAGCCAGGGCACCATCCGGTACGGGACGCTCAACATGCCGTCCCTGATCAGGAGAGTCCGGAGAGATTTTGCACTTCTTGAAGAGAAGAGCGGTCTTCGAGGGTCATTCTGCATAGCGATGACGCACCTGAATGAATATGCCCATCCCGCTTCCGGGAGTAAATATATAAAATACAGATCTTTTACAGAACATTCTCCCCGATCTGTGGTATACTAAAGAGAAAGGGAGAGATAGAAAAATGCATTATGAAATGTCCGCTGAGGAAAAACAATATCTGGCAAATTATGACATCCGCAACTTCCCCCAGCCCTCGGTCACGGCAGATATCGCCGTATTTGCCGTCCGGGAGCAGGAGGAAGAGCGGGAATACAGAAGGGATCCTTCTCTTGCTCTGTCCATCCTTCTTATAAGGCGGGGCAATTATCCATACAAGGACTGCTGGGCACTGCCCGGCGGTTTTCTGCGCCCGGGAGAGAGCGCAGAGGAAAGTGCGCTCCGGGAACTGGAGGAAGAAACCTCCATCATCAACGCATATCTCCGCCCTTTTGGAATCTTCAGCGAAACAGACAGAGATCCGAGAGGATGGATCATTTCTCATGGGTTTCTGGCGCTGGTAGATGCCGGAGATTATCAGGTAAGAGCAGGAACCGACGCCTGGGATGCCCGGTGGTTCAGCCTTCATGTGGAAGCGGCGGACCGGGAAAAGCAGGTTAACGGAACCCGGGCGCAGATCAGGTGCCGTTACAAAATGGTACTCGAAAACAAGGAGCAAAACGCCCTCCTTCAGGCAGAAATAGAAGAGATAAGGCAGTTCGAACAGCATCACGAAACGGTTTCTTACAAAATTCTGGAGGATGACGGTTTCGCTTTCGATCATGCCAGAATTCTGCTGCAGGCATTTCTGGAGCTCCAGCGGCAGACAGAGCAGGAAGGCAAAATTGTATTCGACCTTATGCCGGAACGCTTCACCCTCAATATGCTGCAGGATGTCACAGAGATCATTCTCGGTAAGAAGCTTCTCACCCCGAATTTCCGGCGCAAGATGCAGCCTCTCGTAACAGAAACAGACGAAACACTCACAGGGTCCGGCCACCGTCCGGCCCGGCTTTTCAAACGAAACCTGGAAGCTTACTATCAGTAAGGAGACAGGGGACGGTTCTCTGTCTCCATTTCCCAAGAACCACCCCCTGTCTCCCACCGGAGGATTATGATGGAATTATATTTTGGAAGACCTGAGAATACGGAAGGAAGACTGCCCCGGGAAATCCGGACCTATGATTTTCTCGATGGACTGGGAATAGAATACAATCGGACAGACCATGGCCGCGCAGATAATATGGAGGCCTGTAATGAGATCGATGCGGTGCTGGAAGTGATCATCTGTAAAAATCTTTTTCTGTGCAACCGTCAGAAGACCAGATTTTACCTGCTGATGATGCCGGGAGATAAAAAATTCAAGACCAAAGAGCTGTCCAGCCAGATCAATTCTGCCAGGCTCTCTTTTGCGGAGCCGGAAGATATGCTGAAATATCTGGATATTGAGCCCGGTGCTGTGAGCATCATGGGCCTGATGAATGACAAAGATCATGAGGTGCAGCTGCTGATCGAT
>CACZPF010000052.1 GCA_902782975.1 uncultured Lachnospiraceae bacterium | reverse complement strand
GCGCTGTTTCCGGGTGTGTTATAATTTTCAGGTATCCCGCAGTTCATTTTATCCTTAACGAAGTTAGTTTATGAAAATAAAAACTGCTGTTGCTTTAAACCTGATCCTGATCGTGCTCGTTCTCTATTCCTGGCTTACCATGGCTTCCGGAAATGACACGGGTACCATGCTCACGGATGTTCGTCTGCGCAGCCTTAAGTATTTTACACTGGACTCTAATCTTCTGGCGGCGGCAGCTTCGCTGATTGCCGTTTATTTCCAGGCCTTCCGCAAAGGGACGATGCCGGTATGGGCCTTATCGCTGAAGCTTGCAGGAACGGTGTCTGTCTCTGTGACACTGCTGACAGTTATCGTATATCTGGGGCCCCGGTTCGGCTACAAAGCAATGCTGGCAGGCGTAAATCTTCATCTGCACCTGACGGTACCGGTGCTGGCCATCCTGATCTTCTGTGTCCTGGAAGGTTCTAAGACATTGTCATTTGGCCACACCTTCCTTGCAGTGGTCCCGGTGCTGATCTATGCCGCCTTCTATCTTGGCAATATCCTTATTAATGGTCCCGGAAGCGGTCCCAGTACAAATGACTGGTACGGGCTGCTGTTCATGGGCCTGTCATGGGCTCCTCTTATCGTCGCTATCTTTGTTTCAACCGCTTGGATCCTTGCAGTGATCCTGTGGAAACTCGGGCGGCTCATTTCTCTGTAAAAATGATATGTCATGAATTGCTCAGGCTGAACTCTTCGCACAATCTGGCATAGCGCTCTTTTTCATGATCCTTCACATCTTTCGTCGGATCGGCGAGACTGTGGTGGATCACATCCGCGTCCTTCAGGATCTCATCCATCGGTGAATCGGTCTGCGCCTTGCTGTCATGATGCCAGATTGCGGAACAGATAATATCCGTCTCTTCTTTTGTTGTGAGCGCCAGTTCATCAAGAATCTTCCGGGCATACTCAGCACCCTTATGGGCATGATCCTCATAAGAATCATTTTTATAAGCATACAGATCATGCAGCAGACCACATATCGCAGCCAGCTCAGAATCCTCGCCCCGTTTTTTCGCGATCATAACCGCCGCGAGGGATACTCCTGAAAGATGCGAGACAGCCTTGGACCGTTTCGAATTATCCTCAATCCCTTTAAGAATGCGAAACACATATTTCTGCACTTCCTTAATCCTGCTCATTTTATCCTCCTGCTTAGGGCCGGCTTCTGCAGCACAGTCATTCCCATGTCTTCCATACGTCCGGTTCATAGCCGACAGTCGCAGCTCTCCCGTTCCTGACAATTGGCATCTTTAAGATCGTCTGGTTCTCAAATACTTTTTCCGCTTTGTCATCTTCGGAGATGTAATTGATCAGCGCAAGAAGATCCTTATCTTTTGCAGCCGGATCGATCATAGCGTCAATACCGCCGACAGCCTTCATGACCGACTGGAACTCTCCTTTGCTGAGGCCTTTCTCCTTCAGATCAATCGACTGGAATTTAATCCTTCTCTCCTTGAAGAACCGCTCCGCCTTGCGCGTGTCACTGCTCTTCTTCGTACCAAATATCTGAATATTCATGTTTACGCTCTCCATAATGAATGAACAAGTTGCACGAGTGACAGGCACTTGTTCAAGGCAGGCGCCCGTCCAGGTAGTCGATGGCTTCGTACAGGGTGGGGCAGATGGTCTCTGCCAGTTCCTGCATCTCTTTTGTCACCTCCAGAAGGTCCGGCACCATGATGGGGTGCATGTGCGCTGCTGCGGCTGCCCGGATTCCGTTGTGGGAATCTTCGAGAACGTAGCAGTTTTCCGGTTCTGCCTGGAGTTTTTCTGCTGCCGCAAGGAAGATGTCGGGAGCGGGTTTGCTCCGTTTTATCATGTCGCCGCCGATGATATGGTCGAATGCCTGATACAGGCCTGCTTCTTTCAGTTCCCTTTGAACAGTTTCAATCCTCGTTGACGACGCCAGCGCGAACGGAACGTTTTTCTCTTTGAGGAATGCAAGTATCTCACGAACTCCCGGCTTTACAGGAATCTTTCCGTCGTAGCGGCTGTGAAATACCTCGGACACTCTCTGTCTGCACTGATCATAGTCCCGCGTCCCCTGATAGTAATCAGTGAAGATTTTTTTGGACATCGTGTCATTGACGCCAATGATCCGGTAAGCCATCTCTTCTACATTTCTCAGGTCATACTCTTCAGCGACAGCTTTCCAGCTTTCTATATACAGGCGCTCTGTGTCGAATATGATTCCGTCCATGTCAAAGATTACGGCTGCTGTCTTTTGGGGTATCATCTGCTTAGCTCTCTTTCTATGCCTGATTATTTCTCCTTCAGAGTCTGATACATAATAGCATATCAATGAATCTGTGTCTTTACTCCTAAAATGCCTCAATATATGAAAGACACTTTTATGTATGCATGATTATGAGATATTATATACGTATCGGTGCGGGCGCTTGTTTAAGAACGAGTGGCAGGCACTTGTTCAATATCCAGGTGTTTGTTTTTGAGGGGGATGTGTGATGAAGCGGAGAAAGGTATGGCGGCTCTTGTTTATGTCGTTCAAAATTGCCGGTGTTGACAAGTTTTTCTATTCG
>CACZPF010000051.1 GCA_902782975.1 uncultured Lachnospiraceae bacterium | reverse complement strand
TGGTTCAAGATCTGATCTTTCGTAAAATCGGATGAACGATCCTTTGTCTGTTTCAGAAACCAGCCGCCGATTCCCAGAGCCGTCAGTACCCGCAAAAACCCGCCGGAAAGAACCAGCACCTGCATATCATATCTGGTGGCTTCCAGGACGGCAAAATCGATTGCCAGCGCCAGAGGCTGCACCTGCTCATTTTTATCTTTGAAAAAATCAAAAAAAGACATGGCGCCTGTATGGAACTTTTCACCAAACCAGGCGATCCACCGCCAGAAGTCCATGATCGGTACTCGATAGCCGACCAGATTAAGATATTTATAGAATCCCCAGATACTTACCAGGATGGAAATAACCAGAAGGATCTGAAAAATGCGCCGCCATATATGATTTCTATTCGCAGCCACAGTTTTTTCGCTCAAATATTCTTCCCCCTTTATTCGCAGGAATATACGAACATACCAGCTGCCGGATGGCAGGTCCGGCAGCAGACCTCTTAAATCTTACGAAAGTGATGCCAGACGGCAGGCTTCTTCGGTCGTCTCTGCCTTCAAAATATAAAAGCCAAACCTTGTTGAACTGTCTGTCACGGTCCGGCCGCCGTCAAAATGAATATTGCTGTCTCTCACGATATGATCTGCAGCCCCTTTCGACAGCTCCTCGAAATGCTCCAGATCCTTCTCATTCATGATATACCGGACAGCAGCTGCCTTTTCAGACGGTTCCTTTGTCCAGTCGATCGGCCGGCCGAGTCCTGTATCGATGACCATTTTTACAAAATCATATCCGGTGGAAAGCCGTACAAGATCACTGCCGATGCAATCTCCTCCCATACGGGCTCCTGTTTCGATCAGGCGGATCTCCCCGGTCTTTTCGTCGATTTTAAATTCCGTATGGCTGGCGCCGCATTTTATATGAAGTGCGTCCAGAGCTTTATAGACCGTCTCTTTCACTCTCTCGTACATCTCACTGCTCAAAGGGGCAGGCTCCAGATGCCCGGTTTCAATAAAATGCGGTGCTCCTGTCGTATACTTTTTGGTGATCGCCAGAAAATGATGGATCCCGTTCTGAGAAATGCATTCGCAGCTGTATTCTTCTCCTTCAATATATTCCTCGATGATCGCCTTCTTTTCAAAGGATTCCCCGCATGCACAGGCAACCTTCTCCCGGAGGCAGTCAAAAGAGGTCAGCTTATAGATTCCCCTGCTTCCGGAACGGTCCGTGGGTTTTACGATCACAGGAAGGTTCATGTCATATACAGGCGAAAGGTCATCCTCTGCTCCTCTTTTAACAAAAGCCGGCACCGGAAGTCCCGCTCTTTGAAAAGCTTCCCTCATCTCATATTTATTCGTCGCGATCAGGGCTGTTTCCGGAGGATTGGCCGGGAGCCCCAGTGCGTTTGCCACCTTGTTCACCGTGATTGCCGCCAGGTCCGATGCGATCGATACGACCGCTTCCGGCCGGATCCTCCTGCATTCTTCCAGGATCCGGTCCACTTCAACAATGCTGACCGGGTAAAAATGATCGGCTGCTTTTTCTCCAACATCGCCTGCCGCCCAGGCGAATACATGGGTCTCGAAGCCCATCTGTTTTGCCCTTTCTATCAGCGGAAGCTGCAGATCACTGGCACCGATGATGGCGATTCTGTTATTTCTGCTCATCTTTTTCATTCAAAACCGTCCGCACAATATATAACGGGCGATGCTTTACCTCCATGAAAATATTCCCCACATAAAGTCCCACGATCCCAATGGACATGATGCTGAGCCCCCCCATCAGAAGGATCGCGGCGATGGTGCTGGAATATCCTACTGTAATATCCAGCGCAAAATGCCTGATGACCGTGATAATGATAAAAATAAAGGACAGAAGCGAAATCCCCATGCCAAGCCCGGTCATCAGCCGCAGGAGTTTGTCTGACTGAGATGTCAGAAGTTCCGTGGCCAGCCGGATCCGCTTTTTAAAATTGTATCCGGACTCTCCTTCGAATCGCTCGTCATGTTTTACTTCCAGCTTTGTCCACCGGAATCCCATCCACAAAAGGTACATGGTAAATGCCCGGTGCATTTCACGCATGCGGCAGTAATTGTCGATGACCTGTCTGCTGCTGATGCTGAAGTTGCAGAGAGTCGGATCGTACTTGACATCTGTCACATACGAATAGATCGAATAAAAACAGTTTGACACAAAGACTTTCATCTTTGAATCCTGTCTGGTTTTTCGGCTGGCTACCACAAAATCGTACCCTTCCATGGCTTTATGATAGAGATTGATGATCTCTTCGGGACGGTCCTGAAGATCGCAGTCCATCACGACGACCCAGTCGCCGGTCGAATAATCAAGGCCCGCCAGGGTCGCCTTCAGCTGCCCGAAATTCCGTGACATCTCAAGCCCGACCACATGTTTATCTTCCCGGCATATCTGCTGAATGATCTCCCAGGAATTCTGAGGGCAGGCATCATTTACCAGAATGATCTCGTAATCACTGGTAATTTTGCTGACCGACTCCGTGAGTCTTCTGTGAAGCTCCGGCAGGGCCGCACGGCATCCGTATACCGGGATAACTACAGAAATATCCATCCACCTGTTCCTTCTCTTTCTATACTATTCTATACTGCTATATCTTATGATCTAATGTATCTTATGCTTTAATGTAACTGATTCTCCGGTGCATCTGATGCCCGATGATCAGAATTATAGATAAAAAACGATGACCCCCGCAAGGATCAGTGCATACCCGGCAATCTTTTTCCTGGTCACTTTTTCCTTCAGAAGGCAGTAACTCAGGATCATGACCAGGATATATCCCAGAGATTCAATGATCGGACCATTTTTATAATC
>CACZPF010000050.1 GCA_902782975.1 uncultured Lachnospiraceae bacterium | reverse complement strand
ATATAGCCGTTTGCCGGCATTCTACGGTAAACTTTTCTCCATTATAGATGAGTAACATTACGGGTAAAGAGAAAGCAGACCTTCTTGGCTTCAAGAAAATCTGCTTAAATTAATGACGTTGGGTCTGAACAGTAACTGTATACGGCCCCGGGCAGGTTTTTCTGCCCGGGGTCATTGTGTTCTGGAGAATTTTGTGATAGTCTGGACAAAGACAGAACAGGGGGCTATTTTAAGTATGCGCTTTTTTCATCTGTCCGATCTCCATATCGGACTTCGACTTTATAACCGGGACCTGCGGGAAGATCAGGAATACATATTGAATGAGATCATAGAAAAGGCACAGCAATACGATCCGGATGCTGTTTTGATCGCCGGGGATATCTACGACAAAGCCATACCTTCTGCAGAAGCAGTGGAAGTGTTTGACCATTTCGTGTCGTCTCTTGCCCGGGCAGTGCCGGATGCCGAGATCATGATGATCAGCGGGAATCACGACAGTGGTCCGCGGGTGAATGTTTTCCGCAGTGTGCTGGCCCGTCACAGGATCCATATGATCGGCAATCCGCCGGCTCTTCCCGGAGAACATATAGAAAAAGTGACTCTTCAGGATACCTGGGGTCCCGTGAATTTTTATCTACTTCCCTTCATCAGGCCTTCCATGGTAAAACTGATCACGGGGACGGATGACAATGGACTCAACCTGTCCTACGACATGGCCGTTCACAGGATCATCGAGGGGGAAGCGCTCGATCCGGCAGAGAGAAATGTACTGGTGAGTCATCAGTTTTATCTGCCTGCAGGGACAGACCCTGACAGTATGGAGCGGATGGAATCCGAGGTGGTGACCGTGGGGAATATCGACCAGGTAAAAGCTGATGTTCTGGAAAGATTTGATTATGCAGCATTGGGGCATATTCATAAGCCCATGAAAGCGGGCGGTGAATTTTACCGGTATCCGGGAACCCCTCTGGCCTGTTCTGTCAGTGAGGCAGGGCAGAAAAAGGGCATCCTCATGGTCGATATGAAAGAAAAGGGGAATACATCTGTTACTGTGCTTCCGCTGATCCCTCTTCGGGAAGTGCGTGTTATCAAGGGGACTCTTTCGGAGGTGCTGCCGCAGGCCTGTGAGGATTATGTGACGGTTATTCTGACGGATGAGGTGGACCTGGATGTATTTGATATGCAGGACCGTCTGCGAAGTGCATTCCCGAACCTTCTGGAAATAAGGCGTGAAGCTTTAAAAAGAGCGGCGCAGGGGCCGGCAGCTGTTACGACAGGCACGATGGATCCTATGGACCTCTGCTGTGAATTTATCCGGGACCCTGATGAGGCGCAGAAGATCCTTCTGCAGGATGTAATCAACTCAGTGCTGGGATGATAAGCAAATGATCAGGAAAAGGGATCCTGTGAAGGTGTGATACGCGGAAAAGCGACGCCGGAAAAGCGATGCCGGAAAAGCAATGCCGGAAAAGCGATACGCGTAGAACAATGCCGGGAAGTGCGACGCAGATCTGCCATGACCGGCGCCGGAATTGTACTATGAAAGAGAGAAAAAATGACTGAAAAAGTTCTGACTGGAAATAATGTATCCGTGAATAATGTACCTGCAAATTCTGTATCCGCAAATTCTGTATCCAGAGATACACTAACCGGAAAATCACTGACTTTGAAGATGCTTCTTGCAGAGTGGCTGAAGATCGTCTGGGGGCTGCTGGTTTTTGCGTTTGGCGTGCATCTGACGATCTTTGCGAACATCGGGCTTGCGCCGTGGGACTGCCTCGGCATGGGCATCGCAAAACACACCCCCCTCAACTACGGCCTTGCCATGACTACGATGGCGGTGGTTATTCTGGGCATCGATTTTCTGCTGAAAGAACATATCGGATTCGGCACCATTATCGACGCACTGTTTACCGGCAATTTTGTTCAGCTTTTTAATGACCTGAATCCTCTGGCGGAAAACCGGAATGTTTGGCTCGGGATCCTTCTTATGCTGGCAGGATTCGTTTTTATGGCGCTGGGCATGTGGATCTATATGAGCCAGGCACACGGATGCGGACCAAGGGACGCACTGCTGGTAGGTCTTGGGAAGAGACTTGCGAACATTCCGATCGGAATAGTGGAAATCCTGCTCTGGGCAGTGGTCCTTCTGATCGGCTTTGTGCTCGGAGGACCTGTGGGGATCGGTACCCTGATCAGCACCTTTGGCGCCGGACTTGTCATGCAGATGGTATACAATCTGATCCGGTTTGAGCCCCGGAGCATCCGGCACAGAAATGTACTGGAAATAACAAAAAATATAAAAGCCTTTCGGTAAACCGGGGGCAGCTGTAAAAAGAGAAGACCTGGCGGCGGTGTTAAACAAAGGTAAATCATCATAATTTTATTCTAGAGGAGTGTGGGAATTATGCAGAAGAGACTGGCAGCTATATTCAGGGAAGATTCCTGCTATAAAGTATTTTTTCTGACCCTGCTGATAACAGGACTGAGCTATGGGATCTATAAGGGAATGATCGATAACTACCTGGCGGAGATCGTGAGCATGGGGGAGTTTGACAGGGGCGTAGCGGAATTTTTCCGTGAGATCCCCGGACTTCTTCTGGTCTTTATCCTCGCGGTATGTTATACCCTGTCTGCGGAAGCCATGTATAAGATCGGCGCCATCATCATGCTCGCCGGCATGGGCATGCTTTCGATCGTGACCCCCACAAAGGTTCTGGTCACAATGGCTATTTTTATTCATTCTCTGGGCGAACATATCCAGCTGGGCATGAAAAATACCCTGTCTCTTAACTATGCAAAGCCCGGAAAGAGCGGTGCCGCCCTCGGTCATCAGAATGCGGTGCATCAGATCGGGACTCTGGCAGGGTATCTGGTGGTCATCGGTGTGTTTGCTGCTTTTTCAGCCCACAGTCCCTATCGGATATTTTTCGGAGTTTCAGCCGCCATTCTTGCCGTTTCCGCTGCATTGTCCATGAAAATTTCCGGAAGCAGTGAAACGGATGATACAAAACGGCGGTTCTACTTCCGTAGAAAATTTACCAAATACTATATGCTCGAGGTGTTTTACGGCGCCAGGAAGCAGGTGTTTTTTACCTTCGGTCCTTATGTTCTGATTCTTCTTTATGGTGCAAACGCCATGGTCATCAGCCTTCTGTTTGCCATCGCGGCGATCTCCTCCTACTTTTTTGCTCCGCTGGTAGGCCGGATCATTGACCGTTTCGGCTACAAGATCGTGATGATATCCGACACATTGATTCTTGTTATCGTCTGCTTCTTTTACGGGTTTTCCCATCATCTGTTCCCGAGAAATGTGGCGTTTGTCATCTGCTGCGTGAACTATATCCTGGACTCCATTATTTCTCTGGCCTCCATGGCTTCGAATGTTTATGTGCAGGATATTTCTGATGATCCGGATGAGATGCGGGCCACCATTTCGACCGGCGTGTCGGTTAATCATATGATCACGGTGCTGATCGCGCTGTTCGGCGGCTGGATCTGGCAGACCATCGGGGTGGAGACACTGTTTATTCTCTCCGCCGTTCTCGGACTTTGCAACAGTGCCTACGCTGCTACGATCAAGGTGAAAAAATGAAACCATTAAATCTTACCATGCAGGCTTTTGGCTCTTATGGAAAAAAGACAGAGATCTCTTTTCTTACGCCTGTCCAGAACCTTTTTCTGATCACAGGAGACACGGGAGCAGGAAAGACGACGATATTTGACGCCATTGTATTTGCTCTTTACGGGGAAGCAAGCTCGGGCACCAATAAAAAAGACGGGGTCGAGCTCCAGAGCCAGTTTGTCGATTATAAACTGGAACCATTTGTGGAATTATCCTTTTCCGAAAAAGAAGGAGGAGAGGATGCGATCTATACTGTCCGCCGTATCCCGCGCCACGTGAGGCTTAAAACCCGTGGAAGCGGAACACTCGAGGTCCGGGAGACGGTCTCGCTTCTGCTTCCGGACGGAACAGAATATTCTCAGAATGCAAAAGAAACAGACCAGAAGCTCCAGGAGATCGTCGGCCTCACGAAGAGCCAGTTCATGCAGGTGGCTATGATCGCCCAGGGAGAGTTTATGGATCTTCTGCGTGCAAAATCGGACGATAAAAAGCTGATTTTCCGGAAGCTGTTCAACACGGAGCTGTATCAGGATATTGTGGATGAACTGGGACGGCGGCGGAAGGAAAAACTCTCCGAGGTCAGTGAGATCCGTGTGATGTGCCAGACGGAAGTGTCGCATATTCAGGTTCCTGCGGCGTATGGACCGGGGGCAGAACTGGAAGCTGTTAAGAAGCGATTTGTCAGAGCAGAGCGCTTTTCGATCACCGATATGGAAGATATTCTCTCGAGACTGGAAGAACTTTGCGGTTTTCTGAAAGATCATCGGAAGGCAGCAGAGGCAGAGCATTTCAGGCAGAGCCAGCTTAGGGATGCAGCCCGGGATGAGTATGCCGGCGCCGAAAATCTTCTGAAATTTTTTGAGCAGCAGGAAAGCGCTCTTCGCGAACTGGAGGATCTGAAAGAACAGGAAGGATCTTTTCGGGAAAAGGATCTTCTCGCCCGAAGGATTACGGACGCCCATGATATAGCTTCGGTGTTTGCCAGAGTTCTTGATGTTAAAAAGCATATGGCGATGACACGGCAGAGTCTTCTTGAGCAGA
This sequence comes from uncultured Lachnospiraceae bacterium, assembly GCA_902782975.1. GTDB lineage: Bacteria > Bacillota > Clostridia > Lachnospirales > Lachnospiraceae > Blautia_A. Next base: position 4,749 of record CACZPF010000050.1, on the reverse strand, counting down.
CGGAAAGGCTGCCGGGGCTTTCTGCCCTGCTGGAGGAACGGCAGAAAGAGGAGGAAACAGCCCGCAGAGAACAGGAAGAGGCGGCGGCTGCATTTGCCCGAGTTTCGGAAAGAGCCGGCAAAGCGCTTGACGTTCTTGACAGAATAGAGAAGGCCGAACAGGATATCCTTCAGAAGGAGGCAGAAGAGAAGAAAGCCGGGATAGCGCTTCAAAAAGCCCAGGAAACGATGGAATCTGTCGAAAGGAAGGAAGCCCTCCTCCGGGAAGAGGCGGAAAGCCTGAAAGACACGGATAAGGAGCTGGCCTTATTTGTCGTAAAGGAGCAGAAAGGATCGTCCCTTCTGGCAGAACTGTCTGAGGTGAAGGCGCGGGAAAAAGAGGTTTCTGCCCAGAAGAAGAAAGCAGAGAAGGCGGCAGCTGATTATACGGCTGCCCGGGATGCCTATAACCAGAAAAGAACAGAATATCTGGATATACAGAATGCTTTTCTGGATGCGCAGGCAGGGTTTCTTGCCAGAACGCTTCTGAAGGACGGGGAACCCTGCCCGGTCTGCGGGTCCAGAAACCATCCTCATCCCTGTGCTCTCGCGGAAGAACACAGAGAGCTGACGAGAGAGATGGTAGAGAATCTATCTTCCGAGGCGGCGGCCCTTCAGAAAGTTCAGGAAAAGAAGGCAGGTCTTTCGGGCTCGGCAGCAGATCTGCTGGCGGAAAAGACAGCGAACTATGTCAGGGCGGTGCAGACTGTCGTTTCGAAAATCTCTCAGGTATTTGAAGACGGGAATATGCCGGAGGCGCCGGATACCCTGGCGGCAGGTATTTCTTTGAAAACCCTTTCTGACGCGGAGGCGGCTCTGACGGATTATCTGGCTTTTCTGAAGACGCAGGGTACGCTTCTTCGAAAAAGAGCAGCGAGATATGCGGAAGTTTCCGGTGATCTGAAGGAGACCGGTACCCTGATAGAAGTGCAGAAAAAGACACTGGAAAATGCCAGGACGGTTTTGTCAGAAAAGACAGCCGCACTTTTTGGAAGCCGTTCTTTCCTTGCAAGTCTGAATACCTCCCGGGATTTTGAGACCCGGCAGGCGGCTCAAAGTGCCATCCGGGATGCCCAAAATCAGAAAAATCAGAAGAATGACATTTATCAGGCCGCCGGCAGGCAGACGCAGAAAGCCCGGGCGGCAAAAGAAAATGCGGAAACCCTGATCAGGAGATATCAGCAGGAACTTCCCGCTCTCTCTGAAGAGCTGGCAGTCCGGCAGGCTGCTTATGAAGAGATCATGGAGGAGAAGGACCTTTCCGAAGCGGAGTGGAACGAGACCGTACGCCGGTATGAAAAAAAAGCGGCGGCTGTTCTCGGAAACGAAGTCCGGCAGTTTGAGCAGAAAAAGGCTGCAGCTTCGGCCAGGATGACTTCCGCAAAGAACGCCATACAGGACCGGGAGAAGCCTGTCATGGAGCTTCTGGAGAAAAAAAGAAAGGAAGCGGAAGAAGCCTTTCTTGCTTCTGGAGAAAAACTGGAGTACTACAAAGAACTGGCCAGAGCGGATGAGAAGGTGCTTTCCTCCCTTGCGCCAAAGCTTGATCTTAGAAGAGAGGTTCTGGAAGAACAGAAAAAGATCGAGGATCTGTATGACATTCTGGCGGGCAGGAAAACCGGAAGCCGTATGGATATAGAAACATTTGTTCAGCGGTATTATCTGGAACGGATCCTGGCATCTGCCAACCGGCGTTTTCAGGAAATGTCCGCCGGGCAGTTTGAACTCCGGATGTTTGACATGGATAAAGCCGGAGAAGGCAAGAACAGAGGTCTGGATCTTATGGTCTATTCTGTGGTGACGGGGAAGGAAAGAGAGGTCCGGACGCTGTCCGGAGGCGAGTCTTTTATGGCTGCGCTTTCTCTTGCCCTCGGTATGGCGGATCAGATCCAGGAATCCTCTGCGGCAGTGAATCTGGATATGATGTTTATTGACGAAGGATTCGGTTCTCTTGATGAGCATGCCAGGAATCAGGCGGTCCGGGTACTGCAGCGGATGGCCGGCGGCCGGAAGCTGATCGGCATCATTTCTCATGTGACAGAATTAAAGCAGGAGATCGAAGATCAGCTGATCGTTACAAAAGACGAAGCCGGAAGCCATGTACGGTGGAAAAACTAAAAGAGACAGGGGACGGTTCTGTGTCTCCTTTTTCAGAAAATTCTGAAAAAGGAGACACAGAACCGTCCCCTGTCTCTTGCGCAATCGGTTTCTTTAAAAGGACAAAACTCATACTGTGAAGTTTGCATAAAAATATTGAAAGAGAATTGTCTATTTCGCAGATTTTAACATATATCTGGTTTTTTAATTGCAAAACAGCGAAAACAATGATAATATCAAACCATAAATAACGCAATCGATTGCAAAACAACCAGACTGCTCAAAGAGAAAGGGAAGATTCAGATTATGTCCAGTAAAAAAACGCTTAAACAAATCCTTGATGAAAGCAAAAAATGTTTTCTGGTGCCTTGTGTTTATGACTGTGCATCTAATCATGCCATGGAGATGTGCGGCTTTCCGGTGACACTGCTCTCCGGTGGAGAAGTTTCCATTGCACACAATGGTGTCATTGATTATGGCTTTACGGATCTGACCGTTCTGGAATGGGTGGTAAGCCGTGTGGCCACGACCAGTTCTGTTCCGCTGATCGCGGATATCGAAGACGGTTTTGGCGGTCCGCTGGCCGTTTACCGTGCGGCAAAGAGACTTTCCGCAGCAGGGGCAGCAGCCATTCAGCTGGAGGATTCGGCGGATATGGAAGAATCCACCAGTATTCTCCCGAGAGACAAATATCTTGCGAAAGTACGCGCTGCATTAAAAGCACTGAAGGGTACCGACTGTCTTCTGATTGCCCGCAGCAATGCAGATCCGTTTGATCCGGAACAGATGAAGGAAGGCTGCGCAAGACTGCAGGAAGCCATCGATATGGGAAAAGAAGAAGGCATGACCGTTCTTGCCATGATGGTGCTGATCGTAGATTATGAGCATGCAAAACAGATGGCAGAGCTCGTCAAGGGACCGAAGATCTATGCTGATGTCCGTGCGGACGGCGGAGAGCCTGCTGTTACCATGGAGCAGCTGACAGACCTCGGGTTTGTGATGTGCTCCACACACTTCACGCTGAAGGCGGCCATGGAAGCTATGATCGAGCATGGAAAAGAAAACTTTAAGAATCAGTCCGTAGCTTATACCTTTACGCATGCATCCGGCACCGGCCAGGTGGATTTCAGTGCCACACCTCTTTTTGCGCCGCAGGATTATATGAAGCTGGAACAGTCCTTTACGGGAGAGGACAAGGAATATACCATCGTAGGCCACAAGGTCGACGATTATCCGGAAGATCTTAAGAAAATCGATATTGAAGACAGATTGTAAAGAAGAGTGTAAGACAGACTGTAAGGCAGATGGCAAGACAGACTGCAGGGCAGATTGTAAAACAGCAGGGAGTTTCGTGTTTCTGCGGATCCGATCTTTAATGGAACTATCCAACCAGGAAAAAGACAGACAATCACGTGCATGAATGGAAACTATCCATTTAAGAATACTACTCACATCATGACAACACAAAGGAGGAAACGCGATGAAAAAATGGTCTAAGAAACTTGTCAGTGTTCTGGCAGCAGCCGGAATGGTACTCGGCCTTGCAGGATCAGCAGTATCTGTAAGCGCTGCAGAAAGCGTTCTGAATCTGGGATCCCAGAGTGATATCATCTTCACTCCGTCCTGGATGATCAGAGGTTATACCGACCGTGTGGTATACTCCATGGTTTACGAGCCCCTCGTAAAGCTGGACGAAAATGGCGATTGGTATCCTTATCTTCTTGAGTCTCTGACTCCTGATCCGGATGCTCTTACCTGGACATGTGTTGTCCGTGACGGTGTTACCTTCTCCGACGGAACTCCCTTTGATGCGGATGCACTTCTCTGGAACTTTGAAAACTATAAAGAAAACTCCAATACAAGCTCCACACACTTCGGTGCCGTAGAGAGCTTTGAAAAGACCGATGACAAGACAGTTGTGATCCACCTTACCTCCTGGACAAGCCAGATCCCCTATTCCTTCCAGGATAACTGCGGTTACATGTATTCTCCCAAGGCATTTGAGGATAACGGCGCCGACTGGTGCAATCTTCATGCGGTAGGTACAGGCCCCTATGTAGAAGAAGAAATGGTTCCGGGCAGCCAGAGAACATTTGCAAAGAATGAAAACTACTGGAACAAGGATGAAGCAGAAGGCAAGTACGACAAGATCGTATGGAAGGTGATGGGAGATGAGTCCTCTGCACAGGCGGCTCTTCTTTCCGGCGAGCTGGACGGCTATTTCAGCCCCTCTTTCCAGTTTATCGACACCATGCTTGGAATCGGCGGTTTCTATCTTGCAAAGAATACCACCACATTCGCAGAGCAGGTTCTTATTCCGCCGTCTGCAGTAGAAGGCTCCGGATGGGAAGATGAGAACGTCCGTAAGGCAGCTTATTATGCGATCGATTCTCAGCTGATCATCGACTCCCTTACCTATGGGCAGGGCATCTACACCAATCAGTATGCAGGCCCCGGCACCGCTTATTACAACGATGAGCTGGTCGGCTATGACTATGACCTTGACAAGGCAAAAGAACTGATGGCTGCTTCCGCATATCCGGACGGTTTTACCACCAAGCTCTATGCTTCCAACGAAAACACCGCACTTTACACGTCCATCGGCGTGGCACTT
>CACZPF010000049.1 GCA_902782975.1 uncultured Lachnospiraceae bacterium | reverse complement strand
CATTTCCTGGACGATCTTCATATCCTTATAGGTGTCTTCTTCTTTCTTTGACGCCGCGTCTCCTTTTTTGCGAATCGCGTCCATATAATATTCCAGCCTGTCCCGGCCGAGGCACATCAACTCATAGGAAAAGCTGGTGGCGCGGATACTGAAATAGGCGGCATAGTAAGCGAGCGGCATGTAGATCTTATACCAGGCGATCCGGTAAGCCATCATGACATAAGCGGCCGCGTGAGCCTTGGGGAACATGTAGGAGATCTGCTTGCAGGACCAGATATACCAGTCCGGGACATTGTTTTCCTTCATGATCTCTTCCCATTCGGGACGCAGCCCCTTGCCCTTACGGACACTCTCCATAATGGTGAAGGCCTGGCTGCTCTCGACCCCCATCCGGATCAGATAGCCCATGATATCATCACGGGTACAGATTGCCGTGGAAATGGTCGCCTTGCCCTCACTGATCAGCGTCTGGGCATTGCCGAGCCACACATTGGTTCCGTGGGACAGTCCGGAGATACGGATCAGGTCTGAAAAACAGGTAGGCTTAGCTTCCTGTACCATGCCGATTACAAAGTCAGTTCCGAATTCCGGCACACCAAGACACCCGAGAGGACACCCGCCGATATCCTCCGGCTGAATACCAAGGGCTTCCGTGCTGTAGAACAGGGACATGACCTTTTTATCATCCAGCGGCACATCCCTGGCATTGGTACCTGTCAGGTCCTCCAGCATACGGATAATGGTCGGATCATCATGCCCCAGGATATCCAGCTTAAGCAGGTTGCCGTCGATGGAATGATAATCAAAGTGCGTCGTTATGATATCAGAGTTTACATCATTCGCCGGATGCTGTACAGGGGTGAATTTTTCTATTTCTTCCCCGTGAGGCAGAACAACGATCCCGCCGGGATGCTGTCCGGTGGTCCGCCGGATGCCGGTGCAGCCCTGTACCAGACGGTTGATCTCGCAGTAGCGCTTGGGCTGGCCGTGCTCTTCAAAATATTTTTTCACAAAGCCGAAGGCTGTCTTTTCCGCCAGGGTGCCGATAGTCCCTGCCTTAAAGGTATGCCCTTCTCCAAAAATGACCTCGGTATATTTGTGGGCCACTGCCTGGTATTCGCCGGAAAAGTTCAGGTCGATATCCGGCTCCTTATCTCCCTTGAATCCGAGGAAGGTCTCAAAAGGAATGTTGAATCCGTTCTTCTTAAGCGGTGTGCCGCAGACAGGGCAGACCTTATCCGGCATGTCGCATCCGACCTTGTCCTGATAAGCCATGACATCTTCGGAATCGAAATCGCTGTACTTGCAGTTCGGACAGACATAGTGCGGCGGCAGAGGATTTACCTCGGTAATACCCGACATGGTCGCCGCAAAGGAAGAACCCACCGCCCCCCGGGATCCGACCAGATATCCGTCGGAATTCGACTTCCACACCAGCTTCTGGGCAATGATGTACATGACCGCATAGCCGTTGGAAATGATAGAATGCAGCTCCCTGGCCAGCCGGTTTTCCACGATCTCGGGCAGCGGATCACCGTAGATCTCGTGCGCCTTTTTATAGCATATATCCTTCAGGTCTCTGTCCGAGTTTTCTATGACGGGCGGATACTTATCCGGATGAATGGGCGACATCTTCTCGATCATGTCGGCGATCTTCTGTGTGTTGGTGATGACGACCTCCTCCGCCTTTTCAGATCCGAGGTAAGAAAATTCTTCCAGCATTTCCTCTGTCGTCCTGAGATACAGCGGCGCCTGCTCATCTGCGTCTGAAAATCCGCTGCCGGCCATGATGATCCGGCGGTAGATCTCATCTTCCGGATCGATAAAGTGAACGTCGCAGGTAGCGACGACCGGTTTATGGAACTGTTCTCCCAGCTGCACGATCTTTTTATTCAGCGCGATCAGGTCTTCTCTTGAATTTACCGTATCGTTCTTTTCATCCGCGATCATGAAGGCATTATTCCCGAGCGGCTGGATCTCCAGATAATCGTAAAATTCAACAAGCCGGGCGATCTCCTGCTCCGGTGCGTTCCGAAGAAGTGCCTGGTACAGCTCTCCCGCCTCACAGGCGCTGCCGATCAGAAGCCCTTCCCGGTGCTCCAGAAAGACACTTTTCGGCACCCGGGGATGCCGGTGATAATATTTTAAATGAGACTTGCTGACCAGCTTATAAAGATTGATGCGTCCGGTCTCGTTCCGCATAAAGATCACGGCATGGTAAGTCGGAAGCTTTCTGATCGTATCCTCCGAGACCGCTCCCTGGCGGTTCAGTTCATCGACATCGTAGATCTCCCGCTCCCGGAGCATCTTTACAAAGGCCGCAAAAATCTCCGCTGTACAGCCGGCATCATCCACCGCCCGGTGGTGATTCTCCAGACTGATGCCAAGAGCCTTTGCCACGGTATCCAGCTTGAACCGGTTGAGGGCCGGCAGAAGGAACCTTGCCATGCCCACGGTATCAATATAGGTAAACACATCCGGAAGGCCGAGCCTCCGGCAGTTTTCCATGATGAAGCTCATATCAAAGTCCGCATTATGAGCTACAAGGACAGCCCCTTCACAGAACTTTAAAAACTGAGGAAGCACTACTTCTATGGGGTCTGCCCCCGCCACCATGCTGTCGCTGATACTGGTCAGCTGCTGGATCCGGAAGGGAATGGGCACCTTTGGATCTACAAAAACAGAGAACCTGTCCGTGATATTCCCGTTCTCCACACGGACCGCGCCGATCTCGATGATCCGGCAGGTCAGCGGGGAAAACCCCGTGGTCTCTATATCAAATACTACAAAGGAGCCGTCGAGACTTTCGCCGTGCCCGTTGGTCACCATGCCCTTCAGGTCGTCCACCAGGTAGGCCTCCATCCCGTAGAGCACCTTAAAATCAGAATCCGGAGGCACACAGCCTCCCCATTTATCGAAGCAGTGGTTGGCTTCCGGAAAAGCCTGCACGACCCCGTGATCTGTGATGGCGATGGCCTTATGTCCCCATTCATAGGCACGTTTGACCAGAACCTTGGCATCTGTCACACCGTCCATATCACTCATCTTGGTATGGCAGTGAAGCTCTACCCGCTTTTCGGGACTGTTGTCCATTCTCACCGTGCTGAAATCACCGATCTTTTTGATGCCGTAAACAGAAGCGATGGTCAGTTCTCCATCGTACCGGTCGATCTTGGTAACACCACGGATCTTAAGGAAGGCTCCTTTCTTAATGCTTTCTGTGATTTCCGGCACCTGCTCGGTCAGAAGGAACATCTTCACCGTAATACTGTCGGTGAAATCCGTCACAGAGTAGATCAGAATACTCTTTTCATTCTTGATATTCTTGACCTCCACATCCATGACTTTCCCCCGGAGAATGATCTCGCCCATCTCCTGGAATACCTGGTTGAGGGGAATGGGATCCCCTTCAAAGTCCCTGCCATAGATAACGTCAGGATTATTGTCCCTCCTGAGCGGCAGACGCCCGTCGCCTCTGGCATTCCGGTTTCCTCTGCCGTCTCTCGCAGTACCCTTTGCCTGGCCGCCCCCGTCATGGTTGTCACGGGAAGCAGCATTACCGTTTGAAGCGGCAGATTTCCCGGCATCATTCCCGGCTGCGGAAGAATTCGCTGCCGGCTTTCCGGATGCTGATCCCGCCGCTCCTGTATCTTTGGCGCCTGTGCTCTCTGCCGACGCGGCTGCTGATCCGTTTCCCTCAGCCACCAGGGCCGTTTCCTCTGGAATGCCATCCTCCGGCCGTGCCTTAAAGAGTTTTGCCTTTCTGGCAATGACAGAAGCTTCGTTCTGGATCATAAGGGCTGCATTTCTGTGGGCCTTGCTTTCTTTGGGTTCTGTATATACAAGATCCAGTTTCAGGTCCATGCCGCCCCGTTCGCAGAATATCTTGTGAATGTATTCTGTCAGGATTTCTTCCTTCTGCCTGGCTATAATGGTATCCGGAAGCTCCATCCGAAGAACGGAAGGTTCCGGAAAGGTTATTTCAGCCTGATGAAAAAGACTGTAATCTAAGGAACTGTGCTTTTTTAATTCTGTTTCCATGCTGTCCCTGTAAACATCCAGAAAATTCTCCGGCGTATACTGGACAGAAAGATGGAACTTTTCGATGACCGTGACATCCATAACGATATCCGGAAAACACCTGGCTTTTATCTCTTTCTCCAGTTCGTAGATTTTCTGTTTGTGTATCCAGGTACTGCACGTAAGGTGGACCCAGAGCCTGGTTTTATCTCTGTTGCAGGTGACGCGGGTGATCCGGGCGTCCTGAAGCAGTGCCGAAAGAGTCTCGCCAAGCTCCAGCTTTGGAAATACTTCGAATAAACCTTTATCCATTCAAATCTCCCTGAAATTTCATTACCGAATGTTCTGAGGGGGTCGTGAACAGCCAATCAGATACCAGCAGGTATCTGTGAGTCAAATATTATAGCAGGAAACTGCTGTAATAGATGATTAATCAGCACCGGGTCTTTACTGCCAGTGAAGAAGTTCCTCGCGGAGAGCCCCGAGGAGCTCACTCTCCGGCATTTTCCGGATGATCTCACCGTGTTTTATGAGCAGGCCGACCCCCTTGCCGCCTGCGATGCCGATATCCGCCTCTTTTGCTTCGCCGGGTCCATTGACGACACAGCCCATAACCGCGATCTTAATAGAAAGCGGGATGTCCTGTACCATCTTTTCCACCTGGTTGGCAAGGCCGATCAGATCAATTTCCGTTCTGCCGCAAGTGGGGCATGAAACCACGACCGGTCCGCCTGTCCTGAGGCCAAGGACACGAAGAATGGTCTTTGCTGATCTGATCTCCTCTATGGGGGCGCCCGTCAGCGACACACGGATCGTATCTCCGATCCCCTGTCCCAGGATGAGGCCGAGCCCCGCTGCAGATTTCAGATTTCCCGTATATAATGTACCGGCCTCGGTGATCCCCACATGCAGCGGATGGTCCGTCTGCTCCGCAATGAGGGTATGTGCCTTTGCGCACATCATGACATCGGAGGATTTGATACTGATCACCAGGTTATCATATCCCAGATCCTCGATGATCTTTACCTTATCCAGGGCGCTTTCCACAAGGCCTTCCGCGGTCACGCCATGATATTTCTCCACCAGTTCCTTTTCCAGAGAGCCGCCGTTTACACCGACCCGGATGGGAATATGCCGTTCCTTTGCCATATCGGTCACTGCCTTGATCCTTTCTATGCTGCCGATATTGCCCGGATTGATCCGGATCTTATCCGCTCCGTTTTCCATCGCGGCGATGGCCAGACGGTAATCAAAATGAATATCCGCCACCAGAGGGATGTGGATCTGTTTACGGATCTCTTTCAGGGCGAGGGCCGCCTCCATTGTAGGCACCGCACAGCGGATGATCTCGCACCCTGCTGCCTCCAGGTCGAGGATCTGCGCCACGGTAGCCGGCACATCTTCTGTCTTTGTATTGGTCATGGACTGGATGAGGATCGGATTCCCTCCGCCGATCTTCCGGTCTCCGATCTCCACGACTCTTGTATGATCTCTGTACATAAAAACCAACTCCTCATAAACCTTTTATAGGGATGACAAGCGGGGGGCCTTCTAACGGTTCCCCCCGCTTGGTCGGATCAGACGTCTTTGCCTGAATCAATGATCATTTCGTTTGACGATTGT
>CACZPF010000048.1 GCA_902782975.1 uncultured Lachnospiraceae bacterium | reverse complement strand
TATCCCCCACAGACCAGGTAAGATTATCAACACTTAATTTCATCCGTTCTTACCCCCAAATCTGCTTCTGCTCTTTCTTATAAGGAATAAAAAGAAAGGCGCTCCGAAAAACGATGTGATGACGCCGATCGGCAGTTCTTCCGGAGCGACAAGAGTCCGGGCAAGCATGTCACAGACTACCACAAAAAAGCCGCCCATCAGAATCGAGCCGGGAATCAGCCTGCGATGGGTAGATCCCACGATGCTTCTGGTTATATGCGGGACCAGAAGACCTACAAACCCGATCACCCCGCCGATCGACACAATAGCGCCAGTCAGAGCAGTACATACAATGATCACCCCGATCTTTATCAGGCGCAGATTGATTCCCAGTGTTGATGCTGTATCATCCCCCAGCATCAGCACATCCAGCTCCGTATGGAAGAAACAGATGATCCCTGTGCAGATCACTGCCACGATCAGTACGTACACCGTGGTATTCCATGCCGCGCTGCCAAGAGATCCCACCATCCAGTGCATGGCGGAGCGAAGCTTATCCGATGTTGTTGTTGAAGAATAAAGGATCGCATTTGTAATCGCGGAAAACATCGCCTGTACCGCAATGCCCGCAAGTACGAGCTGGGCGGATGTTACCTTGTTATTGACGGACGAAACCTTCATGGCGATCAGAATCGCAATGACCGCTCCCAACGTAGCGCCGAACATAGTATGGTAGGCTCCCGCAAAACGGAACCACCCGTAACAGATAACCGCCACGGCACCTGCCGACGCACCGGAAGAAATCCCCAGAACATATGGATCTGCCAGAGAGTTTTTGGTCAGCGCCTGCATCAGGATCCCGCAGAGACTTAAGCCGGATCCGGTCACATAGGCCATAACGACCCGGGGAGCGCGAAGCGTCCAGATAATGGATTCCTTATTGGCCTCCCAGTCCGGTGTAAATAGTTCATGCCCACTGAAACGGTTTACAAGGATCTTTACGACCCAGTCCGCCTTGACACCTACACTGCCCAGCAGCATAGCCAGAATCATGGCGGCTATTCCCAGAGCCGCCATGACAAAACAGAACATCAGAAAATGTGTTCTCTTTTTAAAGGGTAAGTATTTTTTCATATAGATCAGAATTTATCCGGATAAAGCTGTTTCGCGATATCTTCTACAAGCTGTGCGGAGCCTGCGCTTCCCTGCATATCTGCACAGTTGGCAACATAGATCCGGTCATTGATGATTGCGTCCACATTCTGAAGTGCCTCAAGCCCTTTCAGGAATTCTTCCTTTTCGGCCGCTTCGCCATTATAATCCAGGATCAGAATCGCTTCCGGATTCCGCTCTACGATCTGTTCCCAGGATACGGTCGCCCAGCCTTTTTCGATATCATCAAAGCTGGAAAGACCGCCTGCGATCTTAAGGATATCGCCGGGCATACCTTTGCAGGCAGTAAAGGCTCCGTCCTCACCGGAATCGTATACAAAGACATTGATCGGATCTGCATAGACTTCTTCGCCAAGAGCCTCTTTTACGGATGCGAGTTTTTCCTTCATGGCTTCTACTTTTTCCGCAGCCAGTTCTTCTACGCCAAAGATCGCGCCAAGCGTCTCATAGTCTTTGTAGATGTCCTCAAATACAGCCGCGTCGCTGGCACAGAAGGGGGTATACATGGCGATCCCGTTCTCGATACAGAAATCCTTGTTATACCAGTTATCACCGAACATGGAATCCCAGCCCATCAAAAAGTCGCAGTTTACTTCCAGAAGATCCTCTTTTGAGAAGCTCCGGTTGGAACCGTCGCCCATCAGTTTCACCTGTTCTCTTGCCGGATACTGGGAAACGGTGCTCCAGCATGAACCATGGGTATAACCCGCCATTCGGTCTTCCAGCCCGAGATCAAAGAAATAGTCCGCCATCTGATCTCCGTTAACAACGACATGCTCCGGAGCGGAGGTAAATGTTTCCTGAATGTTGTCTCCGAGACCGGTTCTGTCCAGAAGAACCGTAATGGTTACAGGCGTATAACCTTCTTCTCCTGTTCCGAAGGTAACCTCTTCGGTTGCTTCTACACTGCTCTCGATCACGGTACCTTCCGTCTCGGCAAAAGCGGTGAGTGCCAGGGATGCTCCAAGAGCTCCCGCCATCATAATTACTGCAAAGTTTCTTTTCATAATTCTTCCTCCTTGGAATGTATTATCATTATAACAGCAGACAGCTGCTATATATGATTCAAAGTGGCTCTGCGCGCAAACAAGAAAAAGGTCCGCACAGTGCGGACCTCATGAATGGACAGGGAAACCTTTTCCCTGTCTGATATAATAGACCTTTTCAGATCCCATGATTTCCGGAAGTCCGCAGAAATAGATGGTACACACACAGGCAAGTATTCTGACTCACAGTGTGAGACAATTTCCGAAAGATCATAGGTTCCACTTTCATGACGCATCTGCTCTGCGCCAGGCATGACAGCTTGAAAATAAGCTGCCAACCACCCTGCTTCGTAAAAAAGTCTCTCAATACGGTCATACCTTCCCGGTCCTAATAGACCAGTGGCCGGAATTTCCTCTTTCCATATACCGTATCTCACTGTTCACAGCAACGGCCTTGTTCAGGATTTTCACCTGATTCCAGTTTAAGCTCTCAAAAAAAGAGCACCTGTGCGGTTACAGTATAAAGTTAGATGTATAATACCATAAAAAAATCATAAATGCAATGAGGAGACAGGGGACGGTTCTCTGTCTCCGTTTTTTGAATTTTCTGAAAAAGGAGACAGAGAACCGTCCCCTGTCTCCTCCGTCATCCTCGATTCATCAGCCATGCAAATGCTTTTGCTGTACGAAGATCCGGTTCTTTAAAATGATTTCCCTGATTCCATTCCAGAATACAGTCCGTTCCTCCTTCTCTCAGGATCGCCTCAGCGTTGCGGATCACATTTCCTACTTGTGCCATGACCGGATTTCTTGTTTTTTCCTCCCGGTCTCCCAGGCTCAGATATACAGTCTCCGTACGAATTTTATTTTTCTGCATATAATCGAAAAAAAGTGGAAACCAGATAGACGGCGAGGCGGCAGCGATTCCGTCAAACCGATCCGTCTGGTATCCGGCCCAGAGTGCAAATAGTCCCGCCAGAGAATACCCGCCAATAAAGATCCTTTTCGGTCCTTCTTCCACTCCATCGGACAGCGGTGGAAGCACCTCCTGCCGGAGAAACCCAAGCGTCATGGCAGCACCATTTCCAAAGCCTTCTTTTCCAAATACAGCCGGTGCCGGCCAGGGTGTGAGATCCTGATTCCAGTTCTTCACTTTAACGGCTTTCAGACAGAAATTCCGCCCTTCTGTCAGTTCCTGAATATAGGAAATTTCTTTCTCGATGACTTCCAGATCATGATCATCGACCATCTGGATCAGTAATGTGTCTGCATACGATGTTCCAAAAGTAAAAATCTCAAAGCTCATAATATCCTCTTTCACAATGTCACGATCAGCCACTTCTTTCTACCACATCATTACATTTGCCGTTATGATTTCCGGCCAGTTGTTGAATCCTACCGCTTCTTTCCGGAATACTTCTCCGTTCCCGGAAAAATCCAGCTGCTTTTCCTCCAGTTCTTCAATAACATCTATTTTTCCGTCCAAAAACATCTGAAGCCTTTCCCTGCAGCTCCGGATCCGCATCATAAGGCCGCCCAGCCGGATATCCTGTACATCAAATCCATGCGGTTTATTCTCTGTAAACCACTGTGTCCTGTAGGACTCATAGAAAACTTCCAGTTTCTCTTGCAATTCCTGATAATCTGTAATCAGCTCTTTCAGAGCACTTCGATTTTTTGCCGCATAGATCTTCCGTGTATTTACTCCCAGCTCTGCTTTAATACTCAACACCTCGCACAGTGTCTGTGCTGCTGTAAATAAGTACCCCCATTCCTCATCATCTGTCATTCTTTTAAACTGCTCTGCACATACAGAGTATTGCGTATTCTCCTGCCCTGCTACCGTAGAGTCCAGAAGACCTGTAAAACAATCATTATAAAGTAAATATTTTTCCGGATTAACGATCCTGTCGGAAACACCTCCGGGTGTTCCCGGCAGATCCAGAAGCATAAAGTCATCAAAGGATATCTTATACTTTTCTTTAAACATTTCCTTTATCTTCACCGGATCCGTATTTCCTTTTGCAATTTCCGATGCATAAAACAGGGAGGGAAGCAAGGCAAACTTTGAGCACTCTCCGCCGCTGTCTCCCCATAAGGTCAAAACCACATCCTGTATTCCATGCTCACGGCAGCTCTGCAATGCCGCAGATGCGGCATTAATACTATATCCGTTATGCGGCGCAAACCCCATCCAGGACCATAATCCGCCTGCAAACCAGGTATCTTTCTTCAATTTCTGATGAATCTGGAGCATATTATAATAGTGATCTTTATCTGTGGAATAATAATCCCAATAAATAAGCTGTACATTCTCTGGTATCTGTTTTTTTATCTCTTCGTTGATCTGTGCGTTTTCTACATAATAATCTCCGGCTGCCAACCTGAAGAACATATCGGACCACATGATAATGGTAAAGCCATATCGTTTCCCAATTTCCGCAACCCGTTTTAAATGATCTATCAGAATCTGAGAACGATCCCTGGCTCCATGCAGATCATAATACCTTCCTCTCCCGATGAGATGCGCTTCATCCATCCCTATATTGATCACACGGCTGGTAAAACATTCTGAAACAGACGAAAACATATGTTCGATCAATTCATATACTTTATCATCTCCTGCAAGAAGAATGTCTGCTGTATCCACATGCTCTTTATATGCCTGCCATCTTACAATACCATTTAAGTGAGCTAATGTCTGAATACACGGAATCAGTTCCATCCCTCTTGAAAAAGCATAGTCATTGATTTCTTTTAATTCTTTTCTGCTGTAACGCCCGCGCATATATCCAAAATAGGGATTATCATCTATTTCGTACGTATCCTCCGTATAAAGCATCAATGTGTTATATCCAAGATCGGATGTAATATCGATCCACTTCCTGATGCTTTTCACATTCATTACCGCATTTCGTGAACAATCCACCATAGTACCAAACGTTCGAAACATTACTGTATCTTTCATCTGCATCCCTCCGAAGACATGGAGACAGAGAACCGTCCCCTGTCTCTACTGAAGCCGTTGTGCGTGATGCCGCTGAGCCTGCCGTTACTGTAAGTATACTGCTTTTCGACATTTGTGGCAACGCCTCCGATGGTGCACGGGCTGCTTCACTTTTGTGAGGCACCTGGTGGCAGTACGCGTAGGATATGGTGAAGCTGCTGTAGTCCTTCTCCGGGATGAATACCGCTGAAAGGAACTGCCATTCCAGGATGTCCGGCGAGAAGTTGGCGTAGAATGTTTTCGTGGTGCCGTCCGTGTAGTTAAATACCATCTCCACACCGAAGCGGCGGGCGGTATCGTTGGATGATTTGGGCAGGGAAGCCCCTTTCCCCCAGCAGTTGGCACATCTCGCAGCTCACTGCTCGATGTCCGTTGACCCTCAAATGCCCGCTCAAGCAAGCTTGGCGGGCACTCTCGGGTCTTATCGCTCATATATACATCCCCTGCTTTCCCGGGCATGTTCACTGTCTTTGTGAGACGGCGGTTCCAGTAAACGCCTCCATAGATATGCAGCAGGTTCGTTCCCAGGCCCGGGATTCCGGCCGTCTGTTTTGTTACCAGTGATTTTGAATATGAGGAAGCCGTCGTCTCGCTGGTGTACCGTTTGGGCAGGAAGGTGTAGCTTGTGCCGGCACGTACGGCATAGGAACACAGAGGGACGGTCCTTTTGTGTTGATGGTACACCAACACAAAAGGACCGTCCCAATGTCATTAAGTTTAGCTTTTGCCATCGAACAGCCCGGCAGGAATTGTCCATAGAGACGGCAGACCATTGGCCGGAAGTACAGAAAATGCGAGCAT
>CACZPF010000047.1 GCA_902782975.1 uncultured Lachnospiraceae bacterium | reverse complement strand
TCAAAAAATTGTACCTTTTTCGTGTTCTCTGCAAGGAAAAGGAGCTGATACATTTTTTACATGTATCAGCTCCCGGGAATCATTATTATTCTTCAGGCAAGACATTCCGCCAGTATTTTCAGCATCTCGTCAATGTGCTCTCTTTCAATGACAAGGGGTGGGACAAGACGGAGAACATCCGCCCCCGCGGAAATGACCACAAGGCCTTTTTCCAGAGCCTTTTTTACAACTTCGCCCACAGGCCTGTCCTTTATGACCAGCCCCTGCATAAAGCCTTTTCCCCTTCTGGCAGAAACGAAAGGAGATGATTCTGCCAGCTCAGTAAGCTTTGCTTCCAGATAGGGAGTCAGTTCCCTCACGTGATCGATCACATGATCCTGCTCATAAATCTCAAACACCTTATGAACCGCCGCACAGACAAAGGGATTGCCGCCGTAAGTAGTTCCGTGGTCGCCTGGCATCAGAGACTGCCTGGCTGTCTTTTCGTTAAGAACAAATGCACCTACCGGCACCCCGCAGCCAAGTGCCTTGGCACAGGTCATGATATCCGGTTTGATCCCGTAACCCTGCCATGCGAAATAATCTCCTGTACGGCCCATGCCGCACTGAATCTCATCCAGAATGAGAATGATGTCTTTTTCATCGCAGAGATTCCTGACCCCGGCAAGGAATTCCGGATCAGCAGGATAGATTCCCCCTTCTCCCTGTACCGTTTCGAGAATGATGGCACAGGTCTTATCAGTCACTGCCTGCCTTACACTTTCCAGATCATTAAAGTCCGCGAAGCGTACTCCGCCCATCAATGGCTCAAAAGGCTCCCTGTAGTGGGCATTGCCTGTTACGGAAAGGGCTCCGATACTGCGCCCGTGGAACGAATGATTCATGGCCACGATCTCATGCCCGGCATGGCCATCCCTTATAAAAGCATATTTCTTCGCGGCTTTCAGGGCTCCTTCGATCGCTTCGGTCCCGCTGTTAGTAAAGAAAACTTTACTCATGCCGCTCATTCTGACCAGGTCTTCCCCGGCTGCTGCGATGGGTTCGTTGTAATAAAGATTGGAGATATGCATCAGCCTGCTGATCTGGTCCTTTAATGCCTCATCATATCCGGGATAATGATACCCGAGGGAATTGACGGCGATTCCCGCCGCAAAATCAAGATATTTCTTTCCTTCCGTATCATAGAGATAAACCCCTTCCCCTCTCTGAAAAACCACAGGGAAACGATTGTAGGTATGCAGGACATTCTCCTCTGTCTGATTCATCAGGGCCGTTCCCGCCGGCTGGCTTTTTGTTGTTATTTCCATATGAATATCCTCCGATTCCAGATACTGTAATGCTCCAGATCATGACCGCTGCCGGCTTTCTGATCAGGCTTCTTCCTCGCTGAATTTCTTTGCGTCATCTCTTAAGATTGCTGTACCGATTCCTTTGTTTGTAAAGATCTCAAGCAGCAGACTGTGGGGGATCCTTCCGTCCAGGATGTGGACACGGTTTACACCGTTTTCGATGGCGCTGATGCAGTTCTGCAGTTTGGGGATCATTCCGCCGCCGACATATCCTTCTCTGATCAGTTCCTCCGCCTCCGGTACACGAAGTTCGGAGATCAGGGTCTCCGGATCAGCCGGGTTCTTGTAGACACCTTCTATATCCGAAAGAAAAGCCAGTTTCTCAGCATGCACTGCCTCGGCAATGGCACAGGCAGCGTCATCCGCATTGATATTATATGTATCAAAATTCGCATCATATCCTACCGGAAAAACGATGGGAAGGAAATCTTTTTCAAGAAGATCATAAAGGATCTTCGGCTCCACCTTCTGGATATCCCCGACAAATCCGATATCCTCACCACCGGAAAGTTTCTTTTCTACCTGCAGAAGGCCGCCGTCCTTGCCGCAGACCCCTACTGCCTTAACGCCCAGAGACTGGACCAGTGTTACAAGTTCTTTGTTCACCTTGGAGAGGACCATCTCGGCGATCTCCATGGTATCCTTATCGGTTACCCGAAGGCCGTTGACGAACCGCGGTTCCATTCCGACCTTCCCTACCCACCGGCTGATTTCCTTGCCGCCGCCGTGAACGATGATCGGTTTAAAGCCTACCAGTTTAAGAAGAACTACATCTTTAATGACATTCTTTTTTAAATCTTCATCCAGCATGGCGGACCCGCCGTATTTTACAACGACGATCTTCCGGTTAAAGTGCTGGATATAGGGCAGTGCTTCGATCAGCACCTCTGCCTTTTCCAGATATTTCTGCTTTACCATTTTTTATCTATATCCTTTCTGTAACGGATCTCTCAAAAAACGCCGAAGGAACCGGCGCTTCCCTGGAATAGAAAAAGCGAACCTTGTGCTCAGGATCTGTAGTCTGCGTTGATCTTTACGTAATCGTATGTCAGGTCGCATCCCCAGGCAGTCGCCTCTGCATCTCCCATCTTGACATCCGCGATGGCCGTCACCTCATTTTCGGAAAGAATGCGGGTCGCCTCTTCTTCACTGTAACCTGTAGAAACACCATTCTCGATGATCTTTATCTTTCCTGCCCTGCTTTCGAACCAGAGATCCACCTTTTCGGGATCGAACTGTACGCCGGAATACCCCATGGCGCATAGGATGCGGCCCCAGTTGGCATCATGGCCGTAGATGGCTGCCTTGGTGAGGGAAGAAGTCACGACCGATTTGGCAAGCGTCACAGCATCTTCCTTTGTTCCGGCACCTGTCATTTTCACTTCAAAAAGAGCTGTGGCACCTTCCCCGTCCCCGGCGATCTTTTTGCAAAGCGTTTCATTTACGTAATGAAGTGCTTCCTTAAAGGCATAGTAATCGTCATTCTTTTCCTTGATCTCCGGATTTCCAGCCAGAGCGCTGGCAAGAAGAAGGACCGTATCGTTGGTGGAGGTATCTCCATCCACTGAAACCATATTGTAGGTGTCCTTTATATCTTCCGAAAGAGCTTCCTGCAGCAGCTCTTTACTGATCGACGCATCTGTCGTCAAAAAGCCGAGCATGGTGCACATATTCGGATGGATCATCCCGGAACCCTTGCACATGCCGCCGATCGTCACGGTTTTTCCGCCGAGAATCACTTCGACCGCAGCCTGTTTCGGAATCGTATCCGTAGTCATGATCGCTCTTGCCGCCTTATCGGCCGCCTCTTTCGACCCTTCCAGAACCGGTGCCATCATCTCGACACCTCTGGTGATCCGCTCTATCGGAAGCTGCATGCCGATGACGCCCGTAGAAGCGACCAGGACACTGTCGGAGGGAATTCCAAAGATCTTCCCGGCTGCGTCCGCCGTTGCCTGGCAGTAACGCATGCCCTCTTCCCCGGTACAGGCGTTGGCAATTCCGCTGTTGCAGATCACGGCTCTTGCGCCTTCATGATGGTATACGATTTCCTGATCCCATTTTACCGGCGCTGCCTTTACCACATTCGTAGTAAAAGTTCCTGCCGCATGGCAGGGCACGTCGCTCAGGATCATGGCCATATCCGTACGGCCTTTATATTTAATTTCCGCTGCACAGGAAGCAGCTTTAAATCCTTTCGCGGCAGTAACGCCGCCTTCGATTATATTCATCTTTACCCCTTTCATGGCACATCCACAGCATCGATTCCGGCACCTCACGTATCCCGGTATCTTACGGATACATCGGAACCGTTCTCAGGCCCTCGTCTTCGGGAAGGCCGAACAGCAGGTTCATGTTCTGCACTGCCTGGCCGGCTGCCCCCTTCACCAGATTGTCGATCGCGCCCATCATAATGACGCGGTTCGTCCGCCCGTCGATCTTAAAGTTCACATCTACATAGTTGCTTCCCTCGACCCACTTGGTCTGGGGACAGACATCCGGCGGAAGAACACGGACAAAGTTTTCATCTTTATAGTATTTTTTGTAGGCTGCACGAAGTTTTTCTTCCGTTGCCCCTTCCGTAAGAGAAGCATAGGCGGTGACCAGAATTCCACGATTCATCGGCACCAGATGCGGGGTAAAACTGATGAGCACCTCCTGGCCGCAGGCATAGGACAGCTGATCCTCGATCTCGGGGGTATGTCTGTGTCCGGCAACCCCGTAAGCCTTGATGCTCTCGTTCACTTCACAGAACAGGTTATCCACCTTGGCCCCCCGCCCGGCCCCGGAGGTCCCGGATTTGGCATCGATGATGATCGTATGCGGGTCGATCAGGCCTTCCTTAAGAAGCGGGTAGATCGACAGCGTACTGCAGGTAGGATAACAGCCCGGATTGGCGATCAGACGTGCCTTTTTAATGTCCTCCCGGTAGATCTCCGGCAGACCGTAAACGGCTTCCTTTACATACTGTGGTGTTTTATGCTCGATCCCATACCACTTTTCATACTTGGCCACATCCTTGATGCGGAAGTCCGCGGAAAGATCGATCACCTTTGTTCCGGAAAGAATTTCTTCATTGACCAGCGATGCACAGAGCCCCTGCGGCGTCGCTGTAAAGATGACATCCGCTTCCTTTGAGAGTGCTTCCATATTATCATCCATGCATCTGGCATCCACCAGTTTAAAAAAGTTCCTGTAGACATCCGCGTAAGGCTTATCTATGTAGCTTCTTGAACCATACCATACAATTTCTGTTTCCTTATGTCCGAGAAGCAGGCGGACGATCTCGTTTCCGGCATAGCCGGTAGCTCCAATGATTCCTGCCCTTATCATTTTTCTTATACCTCTTTCCTGCTGCTTTTTAAGAAAGGCTGAACACACTCTATATAACTATC
>CACZPF010000046.1 GCA_902782975.1 uncultured Lachnospiraceae bacterium | reverse complement strand
TTCCATATAATATCTTTGTGTACCATGGTTCCTGTGTGGTGCTGGATGAAAAAGCCTATGTTTTTTCCGCGCCGACGGGTGTCGGAAAAAGTACCCATGCCGCCCTGTGGTGCCGCCATTTTAAGGACCGGGCTTACATTTTAAATGATGATAAGCCTTTCCTTAAGGTTTCAGGTGGTGAGATCATTGCTTATGGTTCACCCTTTGCCGGAAAGCATCAGAAAAACAAAAATGCATCGGTACCTCTAAAAGCCATTTCATTTCTTCACCGCGCAAAGGAAAACACGATCATGGCAGTGAACAGGGAAGAAGCGCTGGATCTTCTGAAGGAGCAGGTGTTCAGGCCTGCTTCTTCCGAAAAAGAAGAAAAGCTGCTCAGCCTTCTTACAGATCTTTCCGCACGGATCCCTGTTTACAGGATGGGCTGCAATCTGGACGAACAGGCTGCAGAAACGGCATATCAGGAAATGGGAAAGTAAAACGGGACAAATGAAAAGGAGTTCTCATAACTGGATGACAGGTATGAGAACTCTTTTTTTATGTTTTTCTGGTAATTGCTAAGCTACCTGTATCGATTTATATGCCATCAGCGGTCAAATCGTCCGGATACCAGCTTCAGGTTATCGATAATGGGCAGATGCTGCGGACAGACCGATTCACACTGGCCGCATTCAATACATTCGTTCGCCCGGCCGAAGGTCTTTGTAAGAATGTCATAATTGGTAAAGCTGACGGTCCAGCCTTTCTTTTCCATATCTTCCCGCATGATCTCATTATAGAGAGAAAAATACTGGGGGATCGCAACATGCTGCGGACATCCTTCCGTACAGTAGGAGCAGCCGGTGCAGGGGATGGCGATCTGGCTGTTGATCAGTTCACCCGCTTTAAAGCACATGGCTTTTTCCTCTTCTGTCAGCGGGACAAAATCATTCATATAGCCGGTATTATCTTCCAGCTGTGCCATATCGCTCATGCCGGAAAGGACGACCATAACATTCGGAAGACTGGCCGCAAAGCGGATCGCCCAGTTGGGCAGGGATTTTGCGGGATCATAGTCGTGGAACAGTTTTTCAACTTCCGCAGGGACTTTTGCAAGGCTTCCGCCTTTGACGGGTTCCATTACAATGACAGGCTTTCCATGCTTTTCGGCAACTTCGTAACAGGCGCGGGAATGGATCCACTGGCTTTCCCAGTCAAGATAATTGATCTGGAGCTGAACGAATTCCATTTCAGGATATTTTGTCAGCAGTTCGTCCAGCAGCTCCGGTGTATCATGGAAGGAAAAGCCGGCATGGCGAACCAGGCCCTGTGCCTTTTTTTCGAGGAGCCAGGAAAAACAGTCAAGGCCTTCGTACTTGGGAAGCATGGCCGCTTCAATTCCGTGCAGAAGATAATAATCAAAGTAGCCGGCTCCGGTCTTTTCAAGCTGTCCGTTAAATACGGTATCTCTGTCTTCCAGAGAATGAAAGAAACCGGCATGCAGTTTTGTGGCAAGTGTGAAGCTTTCTCTCGGATAACGGTCTACCAGCGCCTTTTTGGCGACTGCTTCGCTGGCAAAGCCATTGTACATAAGAGCAGTGTCAAAATAGGTAAAGCCTCTTTCAAGAAACTTGTCGACCATCTGACAGACAAGGTCTACATCGACATCTGAAGGGTCATTGGGGCTGCGCCTGGGAAGCCTCATCAGACCAAAACCTAATTTTTTCTGCGGCTTAAAATCCATACCTGATCTCCTTTCTGTCTTTTGTGATTAGCAGGTAATTGCGAAACTCACCAGTGAGTTTCGCAATTACAGGTTCGTGATGGATGATTTTGATTTTATCATCCGGCGGCGGAACCTGCAATGCCTTTTGACACCCTGTTTATAAAAGTTTTATTATTTTTTATGATTCATTTGTTGACGAGATCTGCTGGTTTTTCGTACAATTGGGGCACAAAGCCAGACTTGATACAGGCTTTTCAATGAACATCTGAGACAGGAGGGAATGTATATATAGAATGAGACCAGGTCAGAATATGCTGTATGCAGAAAATAAGTTTTATATCATGATGCGTTCACTGAATTCGAGAACAACTGGCCGCAGTACAGCCAGGACAGATACAGTAAAAGAAAAGATGCCGGATTCTTCAAATACAGAAAAGTGTACCGCAGACTCCGATTATCTGGATAAAATGGAATCCATGATGGATGATCCGCGGATCCTGCAGATGAAACAGTTTCATCAGCACAGGAACAACAATACCTATAATCATGTGTGCCACGTAGCCCGCATGAGCTACAGAATATCGAAGAAGCTTCATCTGAAGGTGAATGAGGATTCCATGCTGCGGGGGGCCATGCTGCATGATTATTATCTCTATGATTTTATGAGAAATCCCATCGGCGCCTATCGTCACGGGACGACACACCCCGAAAAAGCACTGGATAATGCCAGTCAGGAATTTGATCTCAATGAAAAGGAAAAAAACATCATCGCAAGCCATATGTGGCCTCTGACGATTATGCACCTTCCCAAATCAAAGGAGGCATGGATCGTCAGTGTGGCGGATAAGATATGCGCCGTACAGGAAGTGTTGGCCGACGCTGTGTGAAGAAAAAGAGTAAGGGGACGGTCTTTGTGTTCGTCAGAACAAAAGACGGTCTCTTTTTTTGAGGATTATTTATTTTTTTGGAAATATAGGACAAATAATCAATGAAATATTTGACATTATTGGTGAAAAGTGATAGTATTTACATGGTTTTATTATTTGCAAAAAAATAAAAGGAGGATTCATTTATGAACAGAAAAATGCTTATGTTACTGACGGCAGGATGCCTGGCAGCTGCTCTGACAGCCACCGTATCAGCAGATGAGATCAAAGTCTGGGTAGCAGACGGCGTAAAGAGTTTTACGGAAGAGCAGATCGGTAAATTTAAAGAAGCAAATCCGGATTTTGCAGACTTTGATTATGTTGTTGAAGCGGTT
>CACZPF010000045.1 GCA_902782975.1 uncultured Lachnospiraceae bacterium | reverse complement strand
TCTTTGGAGAGAGGCTGTTTTCCAAGAAGAGAATCTGTCAGATACCGCAGCGGGCCGATGGTGAAGAAGGAAGATCCGTCCTTCTGACGGCAGATTTGTGGTTCTTCTTCAAAGCGCATTTCGATATGGCAGTAAAGATCATCAAATTTACCCCCGAAACGGATGAGAAACAGACTTTCGCCAGATGGAATGGTCACTTCTTTATCCCTGTCTTTGTCGGATACATCATAGACAGTTCCGCCGATTCGTAAGGAGCCGATCATGCCGTTCCAGGTCCGGTTGGGAAAGGAGATACGGCCGGTCAGTTCACGGTCCGTCCTGACTATACAGCCAAGAAACCCGGTCATCATCGTCTCATCGGCATCGATTCTGCCCGGGAAGAAGGCATTTCTTGTATTTACAGAATAAACATGGCAGGACTGCTTTACATCTTCTATTTTCAGGACCTGGGAAGGGTATACTTTTTCCTGAAGAAAAGAGCGGATCGGACGCTTTTTCAGGGTTTTATGCAGGACGTATTCCCCGGCATTGTGCGGAAGATCTTCTCCTTTTGCCGCCTGGTCCGGATCAAATTTGCGGCTGTCATAGTAGTCGGTGAATCCAAGATTGACATTTCGTTTCGGCGCACAGGAAATAAAGCCTTCATCGACAGCGCAGGTGACAGATGAATCGGAACAGCAGACGACCCCGTCTTCCGGAGATTCGATTTCAAACCATAGTCCGCCGCTTTCGCCAAAGGACTGATAAGTGGACCATCCGTAATTCCATACTTCAACCCACAGGCGGTTTTCGCCATCACGCGTGAGCCCGGAAAGGTCATATTCATCATAATAGGCAGTACCTTTCGGTGAACGAATCGGACCACCCCCGAGATAGATGCCGTTGAAATAAACCACATACTTTGAGATGGCAGTAATTCTGAGAGTCAGTGATTCTTCCTGCCAGGACGGGAACTCCCTGCAGAAGCAGATTCTTTCATTTTCTGAATTATTTTCGTGTTCAAACCAGATCCATTTTCCAGAATGTATGGTCATCGTATTCTCCTTTTTATTCTTTTACGGCACCCCCGGTCAGGCCTTCTACGATCTGCGACGAGAACATAAAATAAATGATGATGATCGGCACGAGGGTGATGATAACGGCTGCCATGGACTGCCCCATATATTTGGCGAACTGTCCCAGATACCGGTAGATTGCCAGGGTAAGGGTCGTTACTTTTTTATTTCCGAGAAGTACCATAGGCATGTAAAAATCATTCCACTGTCCCACAGCTGTGATGAGAGCCATGGTAAACAGAACCGGCTTGCTGATGGGAATAATGATCTGAAAAAAGATCCGCATATCCGGGCAGCCGTCCATCCTCGCAGATTCCTCCAGAGATTTTGGAAGCGTGGTGAAAAATTTCTGAAACACCAGACAGGACATGGAGATTCCGGAAATATAGACCAGGATCATTCCGGCCAGATGGTTCAACAGGCCGAGTCTTCTCAGAATCAGGAACAAAGGAAGTACACTGACCTGGATCGGCACCATCATACCCACCAGAAAGTAACTGGTAAGAAGGTTTTTCCCTTTAAATTCATATCGGGCAATACCGTAGGCGGCCATGGAAGAAAGCAGGATACAGCCCAGAGTGCCAAAGAAGGTAAGGACAAAGCTGTTTTTAAAAAACAGTACAAAGTTGTCATTCAGAATAACATTCTGATAATTGTCCAGCACGAACTTTTTCGGCAGGCCTATAAAATTGGAAATCAGATCACCCTTGGATTTGAAAGAATCAAGAAGAGTGGTGACTGTAACGAAAATCGTAATAAATGTATATAAAATCAGAAGGATGGAGATGCTCCGGCGGATGACCCGCGCTTTCATGGAATAAACAGCCCTTCCGCCTTCCTGATATTCTGTCTTTTTTGTCTTATCCATCGAGATTCCTCCGGTTTATTATCAGGTATCATATTCAAATCGTTTCAGGATCCTGCTTTGAAGATAAGTGATGATAAACATGACGACAAACATCACCACGCAGATCGAGGAGCCGAACCCAAGATCGGATTTTGCATTCAGGCCGCTTCCAAAGGTATAGCGGTAAAATACGATATTGACAAAATCCAGGCTTCCGCTTACACCTCCCTTGGAGCCGCCGAGAATAAAGGGATAATCAAAGATCGCGAGAGCCCAGATCGTGCTCATCGATATTATAGATGCACAGGAAGGCAAAGAGAGCGGGAACAGGATGTAGATAAATCTCTGCCATTCAGTACATCCGTCTACCCGGGACGCGTCCATGACATCTTTGGAAGTGGAGATGAAATTCGAATAAAAAATCATGATTCCGCTGCCGGCACTCTGCCAGATGATGATCAGGATCAGCAGCTTAAAAGACCAGTTGACATCACCGAACCAGGCGCCTTTTTTCATTCCGAGAGTGCTGAGAATATTGTTGAGAAAGCCGATATTCGGGTCAAAAACCAGCATGGCAAAAAAACTGACGATGGTCGAACTGATCACATAAGGAAGAAAAACCATAAATTTTATATATTTATAGGCGGGTATTTTGATAAAAAACATGTATGCAATAAAATACTGAAAAGGGGTGATCACAAACCATACACAGAGAAGGTATTTTAAATTGTTTTTCAGCGCGTTCCGGAATTCCGGAGCGAAGCGCGGGTCGGTAAAAATGGTGATGAAATTTTTCAGCCCTACAAAGTGCATTTCCCCTACCCCGGCCCAGTCTGTGAAGCCCAGATAGAACACATACAGGATAGGAAGGATGACGAAGATCGTATAGAGAATAAAAGCAGGACTGATAAACAAAAGATAATTGCGGTTCTTTTTCATAGAAACCTCCTGTTAATCGAAAACTGCCGCACCTGCGGGATAAACCCACAGGTGCGGCAGCCCACATTCCGTTCTCTTTATGCGCCTATGCTGAGTCATGGGAGGCGGATCCGGAACAAAGTCCCGGTTCAAATTTCTGATTACTGCATTTCAGCAGCCAGTTCGTCCATGAAGTCATCCACGCTCATATCTCCGGAGAAGACCTTGGCAAAGTCGTTCTCCCATACGGTCGTTGCGTTGCCGGTGGAGGAATAATTGGCCAGAACATTCTGCCAGCTTCTGTAGATGTTGCCTTTACCGCCTTCGGAGATCTCTTTTGCGATATCGGTAGCAGCTTCGATGTCCGGGCTTGCAGAAACAGCACCCTGGGACTGTACCCAGATGGTCTGGGCATCCAGAGACGCACAGTAATTGGCAAAAGCAACAGCAGCATCCATGTTTTCAGTAGCCGCATTGATGGAAAAGCCGTTCGCGGGTGTACCTACAAGGCCTGTGGTTCCGTCTTCCGCCGGGATGGCAAATGCACCGTAATCCAGGTCGGGATTATTCTCGGCAATAGTGGAAGCATCCCAGGAACCATTGATATACATGGCGGCATTGCCGGTCGTGAAAGCAAGAAGCTGTGCGTTCCAGTCGGCAACACCCAGCCAGTTTTCGCCGTAATAGCCTTTGTCGGCCCAGTCAAGCATCAGCTTCATACAGTCTCTTGCGGGCTGATCGTCGATCTTGGATGTATAGTCACTGAGGCCTTTTGTATATTCTACATCATATGCGGAAAGAAGCGGCTCATACATGAACAGCAGATTCCAGGTAGTATCGGAAAGGCTGATCGGGATGATACCGGCTTCTTTAATTGTTTCCAGAAGTGCTTCAAACTCGCTGAAGGTTGTGGGGACTGCCCAGCCGTTCTCTTCAAACAGAGTTTTGTTGTAGTAGCAGGTACGGGTATCCATGGTGAGCCACGGTACGGACCAGTATTTGCCGTCGATCAGGGACATCTCCAGGGCGGCATCACTGAATACACTGAAATCTACCACATCAGTCAGATCTGCCAGATAATTGTTCTCGATATAGCTTGCCATGTGCGTGGTCGGGGTGCCGTTTGTCCAGAAAAGGTCCGGACCGTCGCCGCCCTGAAGAGCGGTCTGGAGTAAAGTATAATACTGATCGCCGTCTTTGATCTCATAGTCTACTTCTACATTGGGATAAAGAGCCTGGAAGCCGTCGATGACAGATTTGAGGCTTTCTTCAAAGCTGTAGTTGTGCTCCCAGATCGTGATGGAACCGGAAACATCTTCATTTACCTCAGCGGAAACGCCAAAGCTTACAGACCCGAAGATCATTACAGAAGAACAAAGAATTGCCAATGCTTTTTTCATAAAAAAACCTCCTTTTATAAAATTGTTGAGTGATTGGTACAGCCAGTGGCAAAAAGGTGGTCATTGACTGTGAATATACTCATATATTAACGCAAACTATCGAAAATTACAATACTTTATCCAAAAACGGTCTGATAATTGTAGAAAATCACCATAGTACAAATCGCGCTTGGAAAAAAGAAGAGTAGAATTGTGTTCTGATAACTGATAGAATGGATTTATCAGGGCAAGACAGGGGTTTCCTGGCAGGCGGGTCATTTGATCCGCCCGGGCAGAGATTTAAAAAACAAGATCAGGTGGGAGGAATCGGTTATGCAATATACAGAAGAGCGGATCGGGAAAATTCTGCAGGAGCTTTCCGGTTTAAGGTATCCGCAAAATATAAAAGCCGGCAGCTGGAAGATGAAAAAAATATCCTCCGGTGTGCGGCCGGAAGACATCCTGAAAAGTGCCGCTGAGCCGGAAGACGATACCTGGGAGGACATTTCGGGAGGAGAGATCTGGGGAGGGCATAATGAATATTATGCTTTTATCGGTGACATTGTTATACCGGAGGATTTTCAGGGAAAGCCTGCAGAGCTGTTGTTTACCACCGGAAAAGAAGGGGAATGGGATGCGGCAAATCCCCAGTTCCTGGCCTTTGTAGACGGAAACCTGGTGCAGGGACTTGATGTAAACCACCGCACGCTGCGTCTGTCGGAATCGGCGGAAGCCGGAAGGCGGTATGCGGTTTTTCTTTCTGCTTTTACGGGAGTCCGGAACTATCATCTGCTGTTTGATGTCTGCCTTCGGACAGTGGATGAAAAAGTCAATGGGCTGTATTATGACCTGCTGATTCCCTGGCAGACCGCCTGTCTTCTGGATAAGACAGATACTGCTTATATCCGCTATATGGAACAGCTGAACCGGGTGGTAAACCTGCTGGATCTGAGAAAACCCGGGAGTGCATCTTTTGAATCTTCTGTTCAGGCGGCGCAGGAGTATCTGAAAAGCCTTTATTATACCAAACCCGGGAGGGCAGAGGCTGTCATCAGCTGCATCGGCCATACCCACATCGATGTAGCCTGGCTGTGGACGCTTTCCGTCACGCGGGATAAGGCGGTAAGAAGTTTTTCTACAGTGCTGGAACTGATGAGACGTTATCCGGAATACAAATTTATGTCCAGCCAGCCGCAGCTTTATATGTTCCTTAAAGAGCAGGCTCCTGCTGTTTATGAAGAGGTCAGGCAGCGCATTTCGGAAGGACGGTGGGAGGCGGAAGGCGGCATGTTTCTGGAGGCGGACTGCAACCTGACTTCGGGAGAAGCTCTGGTGCGGCAGTTTGTTTACGGGAAGCGTTTTTTCCGGGAGGAGTTTGGAAAGGACAACCACATCCTCTGGCTTCCGGATGTGTTCGGATATTCGGCTGCCCTGCCTAAGAAAAAAAAAAAATGCGGGATCCGGTATTTTATGACGACAAAGATCAGCTGGAACGATACGAACAGGATCCCTTTCGATACATTCAGATGGAAGGGAATCGACGGGACGAAGATCCTTACGCACTTTGTCAGTACACAGGATTATCGTTCCGGATCACGGCTTCATAAAACCAGCAATGAATTTACCGGACAGTTTGCAACCACCTACAACGGCTATATCAACCCTTCTCAGATGAAGGGAGCCTGGCAGCGTTTTCAGCAAAAAGAACTGCAGGATGAGATCCTTTGCTCCTTCGGCTATGGAGATGGAGGAGGCGGTCCGACGGAAGAAATGCTGGAGACCCAGAGGAGGCTTTCCTTTGCACTGCCTGGGTGTCCTGCCACAAAAATCGACACAGCGGGGAATTTTTTCCGCCGTCTGGAAAAGAATCTGGAGGATAAAGAAGTTCCCGTCTGGGCAGGTGAGCTGTATCTGGAATTTCATCGCGGGACCTATACATCCATGGCAAGAAACAAGCGGTACAACAGAAAGGCGGAATTAGCCCTGACAGATCTTGAGACAGGCAGTCTGATGGCGGATCGTCTTGCCGGTGTGCCCTATGACCAGAACTTTATGGAGGAACAGTGGCGGACAGTCCTGCTGAACCAGTTCCACGATATTCTCCCCGGTTCTGCCATAGAAGAAGTCTATACAGAATCAAAGCAGCAATACGAGGCATTATTTGAAGCCGTGGAAGAAAAGATGAAGACGGCTGGGCAGGCAATTGCTGCATCGGCGGGCACTGACCTGATCTTCAATCCAAATGGCCAGAAGATGGACGGTTATGTGGCCCTGCCCCGGGAAACGGCGGTGCGGAACAGGTATCCGGATGCGCAGAAACTCTATGACGGACAGTATCTTATCCGGGCAGAGCAGGTACCGTCGAAGGGGTTTATTTCTGCAGAAAAATCAATCTCCCGTTCTGATAACGGACATGTAAAAGCATTCATATCTGAAGGAGAATTTGAAAATCCGCTGATCCGGATCCAGTTCAATAAGAAAGGCCAGATCGTTTCCTGGTATGACAAGAGGGCGAAAAGGGAGATACTTCAGCCGGGCACAGCAGGAAATGTGTTTATGACCTACGAGGATAAACCCTTCATTTATGATAACTGGAATATTGAGGAATACAGCCGGCAGAAATCCTGGCCGGTGGAGGACCTCCGGGAAGCAGAGGTACTGGAAGAAGGGCCTTGCCGCTATGGGCTGCGGTTTTTATACCGTTATCTCGATTCGGACATTGAAGAGAAATTATTCTTCTATGCCGGGTCGTCCCGGATGGACATGGACATCCGGGTGGACTGGAAAGAAACAGACATTCTCCTGAAGGTACTCTTTCCGGTAGAAATCAATACCACTGAGGCGGTTTTTGATATCCAGTACGGCAATGTGAAACGTCCGACAACGACCAATACTTCCTGGGATCAGGCGAGGTTTGAGGTATGCCATCAGAAGTGGATGGATATTTCCGAAGGCAATTACGGCGTGAGTTTTCTGAATGACTGTAAGTATGGCGTAAGTATCCGTGAAAATGTGGCTGGCCTTACGATCCTTAAGGCAGGTACTTACCCGAATCCCGCAGCAGATAAGGAAGTTCATCAGATGAAATACAGTGTGATTCCCCATACAGGTACCTGGAAGGAGAGCAGGATCGTACAGGAGGCCTATCTGTTCAATGATCCGCTGGTCTTTGTACCATGCCCGGAACGATCGGAGAAAGGAGATGCCGGCAGCAGCTGTGGGCTGCAGGAATTCCCGCATTCTTACAGCAGTGCCTCCTGCACAGCCTCCAATGTGATGATAGAGGTCGTAAAGAAAGCGGACAGATGTGCGGGTACTGTCATCCGGCTTTATGAATTTGAAAATACCCGGACAGAAGCATACCTCCTCCTGCCGGAGAAGTGCAGAAAGATCTGGCTCACGGATATGCTGGAGGATAAGCAGTGCCTTCTTGCTGAAAATACGGATGTGGTGCATTTACATTTCAGGCCATACGAAATCGTAACGCTCCTCGCGGAAATTGACGGTTTTCAAGGCCATGGGAAAGAGGTATAATATTCTCGGAATCTTATAACAATGACCAGGATGGAGAAAGAAAGGCAGACAGACATATGGATCAGGTAAAGTTAGGCATCATAGGAATTGGCGGTATGGGAACAAATCATGCGTTCAGCTTGATTCAGGGGCAGGTCCCCGGGATGAAACTTGCCGCCGTGGCGGACGTAAGGCAGAGCAGAAGAGATTTTGCAAAGGAACAGTTCCCGGAGGATGTACGTATTTTTGAGGATGGCAGGGAATTGATCGATTCCGGCATCTGTGACGCGGTGCTGATCGCGACGCCGCATTATCTTCATCCCGGGTTTGTGATGTATGCACTGGAGCATGGCGTACATGCCATGACAGAAAAGCCGGCCGGCGTCTACACAAAACAGGTGCGTGAAATGAATGAAGCGGCGGCTAAAAGCGACAAAGTTTTTGCGATCATGCTGAACCAGCGGACCAACTGCGTTTACAGAAAACTGCACGAGATGATCGAAAGCGGCGAGCTCGGAGAACTGAAAAGAGTCAACTGGATCATCACAGACTGGTACCGTACGCAGTCCTATTATGATGCGGCAGGCTGGAAGGCTACATGGGAAGGAGAAGGCGGCGGGGTTCTGCTGAATCAGTGTCCGCATCAGCTCGACCTTCTGCAGTGGCTGTGCGGCATGCCTTCGAAGGTCCGGGCGTTCTGCCACGAAGCCAAATGGCATGATATCGAAGTGGAAGATGACGTCACCGCCTATCTGGAATATCCCAACGGAGCCACCGGCGTATTTGTGACGACAACGGGAGATGCACCGGGGACCAATCGCCTGGAACTGACATTCGAGATGGGGCGGATCATCTGTGAGGGCGACCAGCTGATCTTTGACCGCCTCTCCGAGAACGAAAGGGAGTTCTGCAGAACCTGTCCGGAAGGCTTTAAAAAGCCTGAATGCACCCGCATCCTTGTAGAAACGGACGGAAAAAATGAGCAGCACGTTGGCGTGCTGAAAGCCTTTGCTGACAGGATCCTGCACGGTGGTCCTCTGGTAGCGGAAGGACAGGAGGGGATCCGGGGACTCACCCTTTCCAATGCCATGTACCTGTCATCATGGCTGGATAAAACAGTAGAACTGCCAATCGACGAGGATCTTTTCCTTGCAGAATTAAACAAGAGACGTGCCGGATCCAGAGTGAAAGAAGACAGCGGCATCGTGTTTGATACAAAGGGAACCTATTGATAAAAACGTATGAATAAAAAACGTATTGGTAAATGGATCGATAGAAAGAACATATTGGGGAAAGGGGCGGTATCGTGGCTGGCAAATTTGTAATTACAGGCTTTGCAGATGAGATTTCCGGAAATCTGTCAGAACAGATCGAAGGCTTAACAAAACTCGGCATCCATTATGTGGAGATGCGGGGAGCAGATGGAAACAACCTGATCTATCATACGGATGAAAAGGTGAAGGACATAAAAAACCGCCTGGATGAAGCAGGCATTTCTCTTTCGGCCATGGGATCTCCGCTGGGCAAGATCGGAATCGATGAGCCTTTTGAAAAGCATTTTGAGGATTTTAAGCGGGCCATCGAAATTGCACACAAAATGGAAACACGTTATATCCGGATGTTCAGCTTTTATATGCCGAAAGTATCCGAAGAAACCGGGATCGAAGATGCACCGGAAAGCCAGACGAACGATCATCTGGGAAACGGTCCGGATCCCCAGAGAGCTCCCTATAAAGAAAAGGTATTCGACCGGATCGGAAAATTTGTTGACTATGCTTCCCGTAATGATATCATCCTTCTGCATGAAAATGAAAAGGAAATTTACGGGGAGAGAGCTTTTGAATGTAAAGAACTTCTGGACACCTTCGGCGGGGACCATTTTAAGGGAATCTTCGATTTTGCGAACTTTGTGCAGGCAAGACAGGATACCCTGGACGCTTACGAAATGTTAAAGGACTATATCGTTTACGTGCATGTAAAGGATGCTCTCTGGGAAGACGGAAGCGTTGTGCCGGCAGGATATGGGGACGGCAATGTGGCGGCCATTTTAGGCAGCCTGCATGAAAGAGGATACGAAGGATTCCTGTCTCTGGAACCTCATCTGTTTGATTTTACAGGCTTCGCTGGACTGGAAAGAGACAAAACATCCATCGGGAAAAAGCAGGGCAGAGCCTTAAGCGGGTTTGAGGCTTTCTCGCTTGCCCATGAATCCTTACAGAAAATACTCACAGATCTGTAAACAGGGACTTGCAAAACGCACGGATGAGTTTCACAATTGCCTGCAGGTACCGAATGGCGGAAAGGACTCAGAAGAAAGTGAAAAAAAGGTTATTATCAGCCGTTGTGCTGGCTCTGGCGGTATTTTCGGCGGCATCAGCCGGGGTCTTTGCCCGGACATCGGAATCGGAGAATGACGAGATGACAAAAGAAATATCTGTGACAGAAATAGGTCCGCTCAGGATCGGACAGACAGAAAACAAGCAGGCAGGAACAGGCTGTACAGTCCTGATCTCTGAAGATGGAATGTGTGCCGGCCTGGACGTACGGGGCGGTGGTCCGGCTTCCCGGGAGAGTCAGCTCTTAAATCCTCTGATGTCGGCGCAGACGATTCATGCGATCGTGCTTTCCGGAGGCAGTGCCTACGGTCTCGGGACCGCCAATGGTGTGATGGACTATCTGGAAGAACAGGGCATCGGTTTTGATGTGGGTGTGACAAAGGTTCCTCTTGTAGCGCAGGCCGATATTTTTGACCTTACAGTCGGGGATCCTTCCGTACGGCCGGATGCCGCCATGGGGTACGAGGCGGCACGGATCGCTTTCGAAGAACCGAATTATCAGGATGGCAATTACGGAGCAGGATGCGGAGCGACTGTCGGCAAGATCGCCGGCATGGAAACCTGCATGAAGACAGGAATCGGCAGTTATGCGATAGAGATCGGAGACCTTAAGATCGGGGCAGTCGTAGTACTGAATGCCCTGGGAGATGTGTATGACTGGAAGACAGGAACACAGATCGCAGGTCTTCTGACGGAAGACAAAACTGCTCTACGCAGCACTCTGGATTATATGAAGGCTTCCGCGAACGTCGTTACAGAGAATAAGTTTACGGGAAATACGACCCTTGCCGTTGTGATCACCAATGCGAAATTTGATAAGTCACAGCTCTGTAAGATCGCCGGCATGGCCCATGATGGCTATGCAAGGTCCATCGATCCGGTACACACATCGGCGGACGGGGACAGCATTTATGCGGTTTCTGTCGGTGATGTTGCGGCAGATCAGGATCTTGTCGGGGCGCTGGGTGCCGAGGTCGTCAGTGAAGCGATCATTCGTGCCGTGCAGAATGCAGAAAGCGCTTATGGATTTCCGGCAGCGTTGGATCTGCATAGGGAGGAATATGCCGGCTTGCGCGGCGCAGATCCGGCGCAGTAAACGCCAAAGTAAAGAGAACTTTGTCGTTTACTATAATTACCTGCTGATATATTTATAGGGGGAAGAAACGTGAAAGAATTTTATATTATGAATGATGGAATGCGTCTTCATGCAAAGCTGGATATGCCGGAAGGCAGGGAAAAATGTCCTCTTGTCATCATATTCCACGGATTTACGGGATATATGGAAGAAAGGCATATCATTGCCGTGCAGGAGGCGGTCAATGAGATAGGCTTTGCGTCTCTTAGGATCGATAATTACGGTCACGGAGAGAGTGACGGGGAATTCAGGGATCATACTCTTTACAAATGGGTGACCTGCGGCCTTGCTGTGATCGATTATGCCAGAAGCCTCGATTTTGTTACGGATCTGTATATCACCGGACATTCCCAGGGCGGTCTTCTTACCATGCTGCTGGCCGGGATGCGCCCGGATGATTTTAAGGCAGTCCTTCCGTTGTCACCGGCATGGATGATTCCTGAAAAAGCAAGAGAGGGGGAGGTTCTGGGTGTATCCTTTGATCCTCGCCATATCCCTGAAGAAATCAATATGCCAGGTGAAATAATAAACGAGCCGAGATCTCTTGGAGGAAATTATATCCGCGTAGCCCAGACCATCCATGTGGAAGATGAGATCGAGCGATATACAGGACCGGTCCTGATCGTCCACGGTGATGCCGATGAGGCGGTTCCGGTGGAATATGCTTATAAAGCAGATGAACTTTACAAAGACAGCAGGCTCGTCATCATCCCGGGTGACACCCACTGTTACGATCACCATCTTGAGATGGTCACCGATGCAATAAAAGAATTTCTGAAAAATATGTAAAGTGAAATGGAAAAAACCAGGGCAGGAGGTCCGGATACCGGACCTTCCTGCCCTGGCTTTTTGAACGGCAGTTTATTCTTCTGCCAGTTTATTCCAGGAGAGCTCTTCATACTGCCGCATATAAAGGTTATAATAATAACCTTTCTGCCTCATCAGTTCTTTATGCGTTCCCTGTTCTATGATCCTGCCCTCTTTTACGACCAGGATCACATCTGCATCCACGATCGTGGAAAGCCGGTGAGCGATCACAAAAGAAGTCCTGCCTTTGATCACGACCTGAATGGCGTTCTGGATGGCTTTTTCTGTCACCGTATCGATAGAAGAAGTCGCCTCATCCAGAATGAGGATCTTTGGATCTGCCAGGATAGCTCTCGCAAAGGAGAACAGCTGCTTCTCGCCGGTGGAAAGCA
Source organism: uncultured Lachnospiraceae bacterium (assembly GCA_902782975.1). Lineage (GTDB taxonomy): Bacteria > Bacillota > Clostridia > Lachnospirales > Lachnospiraceae > Blautia_A. Next base: position 11,493 of record CACZPF010000045.1, on the reverse strand, counting down.
GATCGCCGCCTTCTCCTACATCGCTGTCCAGTCCTTTGTCCATTTTTTTCAGTACTTCTTCCGCCGAAACAAGCCGGAGTGCTTCCAGAATTTCTTCGTCGGTGGCATCCGGTTTTCCGTACCGGAGATTGTCCCGGACCGTTCCGGAGAACAGATGCGGTGTCTGCAGCACATAGCCGATGCTGCTGTGCAGCCAGAGCTGCGAACGCTCTCTCGCATCCCGCCCGTCGATCAGGATCTGCCCGTCTGTGGGTTCAAAGAACCGGCATACAAGATTGACCAGGGTAGATTTGCCTGCCCCTGTCTCGCCGACGATCGCCACATTCTGCCCGTGGGGCACCTTGAGGTTAAAGTGCGAAAGGACATAATCTGTACCGTCGGGATAATGGAAAGACACATCTTTAAATTCTATATCGCCTGTCAGTTCTTCCCAGTTTTCCTTTTTGGGGTGGAAGGTATCGCCGTATTTTTCGATTACTTCCGGAGAATCTGCCACATCGGATTTTTCTCCCAGAAGTCTTGTGAGGCGCTCGATATTGACCTGGATCGCCACAAAGGCGGACAGAGTCTCGATGATATTCTGGATCGGGTCCAGCATCTCCAGTGCATAGGACATAAAGACGGACAGCGTGCCGAGCCCCATCAGCCTTTCCTGTGTAAGCTTACCGCCCTTCCACAGAACGAGAGCCAGCACTATGGAAGAAAGCATGGTAACGGTGGAAATAAACAGGGCTGAAAAATGTGCTTCCCGTATGGAGGTATGACGCATCTCCCGGGTATCCTTCTGGAAGTCGTCGATGACCCTGGGTTCAACGCTCAGCACCTTGATGGTCTTAGCCCCCGTGATCCCTTCGTTAAAGTTGCCGGTGATCCTGGAATTCAGCTCCCGGATCTTCCGGTTGTAAAAAAGAAGCTTCTTCTGGAACCAGGTCAGCAGCACGATGGCGATGGGAACCAGAATCAGAATATAGGCAGTGAGACGGGGATTTATGATCAGCATGACCACCAGAATTCCGGCAATAAATGAACCGTTCCACACAAAATTCATCATCCGCCAGGACATGAGTTCCCCGATCAGGCCGGTATCCGACATGACTCTGGAATGAATATAGCCGACCGAGTTCTGATTGTAATACGAAAAGGACAGAGTCTGCAGGTGATTAAAAGCCGTATTCCGAAGATCCCGGTTCAGGTAAAGCTCCACCTTGCCGCAGTCATAGGTACTTTTAAAATTAATGACGGCCTGAAAAAGGATCAGGGCGATATAGGCGGCCACGAATATCCCCATGCCGTCCGTGCTCATTTTTCCGACAAAGTTGTCCAGGGCATAGCGGGTAAACAGAGGGTAGAGGGCGTCGATGGCACTGGAGGCGCCGCCAAGAAGAATCATCCAGATGATCATGCGCCGGTATGGGCGTACATAGGGAATCAGTCTGGGGATACCAAAGAATTTAAGATGAATGTTTTTTTCTTCTTCCTGTTTCATGATGCGTGTATCTCCTCTGCACCCGCTGCCTGAAGATCAAAGATCTTTTTGTACAGTCCATTCTTGGCCAGAAGCTCCTGGTGAGTTCCGGATTCCGCGATGCGGCCGCCTTCCAGAACAATGATCTGGTCGGCATTCATCAGTGTTGTGATCCTGTGAGAGATCAGTAATACGGTGGACGAACTTAAGAATTCCTTCAGCGCGGTACGGATCTTGTGGTCGGTTTCAGCATCGACAGCGGAGAGAGAATCATCGAAAATCATAAAGGGCGTGTTCCGGATGAGCATCTGGGCGATGGCAGCCCGCTGTTTCTGCCCGCCGGAAAGGGTCATGCCCCTTTCACCCACGAAGGTGTCGTATCCTTCGGAAAAGCTTTCAATCACATCATCAATGCTGGCGATCCTGGCTGCCTGCCGGATCTTTTCCATGTGTACATTAAGGGAGGATTTACTATGGGCACCCTTGTCTGCCTCCGGGAGACGATTTTGCAGGGCAAATCCGATATTGTCGGAAAGTGTCCTGGAAAACAGGAAGGGTTCCTGCAGGACCATCCCGATATTCCGGCGCAGGTGTGATGCCTCCATATCGGCAATATTGTACCCGCCGATCGTGATCTTCCCGTTTTCGGGCGGAAGTTCATACAGCCGGAGCAGCAGGTACATCAGGGTGGACTTTCCGGACCCGGTACCGCCGAGAATACCTACGGTCTGTCCTTCACGGATCGTAAAATTCACATCGTGCAGAACTTCCGCAGAGCCGTTTTCGTACGTAAAGCTGACGTGGTCGAAAACCAGATCTCCCTGTATTCTGGGCGTGACGGCATTTTCCGGGTTCTTTTCCTTCTCGGAATTCATTATATACCGGAGCCTTTCTATAGAGATGCCGGCTTTGCTCATTTCGGAGATAACACGCCCGAGCGTTCTTACAGGCCACATCAGCATCCCGTTATAGGAGATCAGGGCAATATAGTTGCCGGCGGACAGTTTACCGTTTACACAAAGATAAGCGCCAAGGCATACTACGGCAAGAGTCTGGCTGCCGGTCAGGATATCTCCGGAAGACCAGTAGGCGGACATCAGTTTGATCAAACGGATCCAGAAATAGGTATATCCGGTATTCTGCGTCTCAAAGCGTTCCCGCTCATAGGTCTCGCGGCCGAAAGCGCGAACCACCCGGACACCGGTCAGATTTTCCTGTGCAATGGTGGACAGCTTTCCTTCTTCGATGTCCGCCTTTTCGAAGGCACTGCCGATCTTGTTGTGGAAAAACAGAGAGTAGGCAACAATGATCGGGATAAATGCGAAAGAAACCAGCATCACGTGCCCATTGATCCGGGCCATAAAGGTAAGCGCCATGATGATCAGGATAAAGGTACGGACAAGGGATGTCATCTGTTCCGAGATAAACCGCTTGATCGTCTGCACATCCGAAGTACAGCGCTGGATGATATCTCCAGTGCTGTTTTCACTGAGCCATGTGTAGGGCAGGTACATAATATGCCCGAACAGCTCATTTCGCATCCGTTCGACAAACCGTTCGGCACCTCTGGCATTGCAGGAACGGAACAGGTACCGGAAAAGAGCGGCCAGAGCACCGACGAAAGCGACGGCGGCTGCGATCAGGAGCGGCTGCGCCCGAAGGGCAGGGATGCCGCCGGCCATGTCAAGAAACCGGCGGACAGCTCCCGGGACGGCTGGTTCATCCGACCCGATCACACAGTCCACGGTAAATGAAATGATCCGGGGACTCAGCATATCTAAAAGAGAGACCATGGCCGCACAAAGCGCACTCATCACAAAAAAGCGCTTGGCCCCTTTCAGAAAATGGAAGATCAGCTGTATTTTGGTATCATATTTCTGCATAAACGATTCCTCTGGGAAAGCCCCTGTGGTAAGTTGCCATTCACGGTCCCTTCAAAACAGTCGGAATCCCGCCCTACGGGCTTTCCTGGCCCTACGTGCCTGAATTCCTCATGTTTTGAAGTGGCAGCTTTCACTGTCTTGTCCGGATAAAATAGTTGATTTTTCCATGCGAGCATGACCGATCCAATATTATATCCGGACATACCGTGAAATAGTAACTCTGGTAAAACGAAAATTACGAATGTTCCGGGCTTTCATTGTAGCATGAAAAAAAGAGAGATGGCAAGTGTCAAGGGCTGTTTATGGACAATTCCAGCAGATATTTCAGCAGGCAGTTCTGGCAGTTTTTTCAACAGATAGTTCCGGCAGATTTTTCAACAGACAGTTCCAATACCGGCAGCGGGAAGTCAGGGCTCTGCACCGCAGCCTGCTGTCAACTGCCGTCTTAAAAGATGGTGACAAAACTGCCTTGATAGTGTAGTATAAATTTAGATTTTTGTGTAGAAAAATCAGCGAAATAGAGTTTAATGTCAACAGTTTTCGGAAAGGAGGAGGTATATATGAGAAAAGTATTTTTTATTTCAAAGAGGGCTGCCCAAGAGAGGTCTGCCGGAAATGAAAACGCTGCGGTCCGGAAGAAGGGCAGAAGAGTCGGTCTGATCCTGGCGGCGGCTGTCCTTACAGTCAGTCTGACGGCCGGCGTGCAGGCTGATGTACGGAGGGGAGACAGCAACGAAGAGGTATACGAACTTCAACGTCTTCTTTATGAAACAGGCTGGCTGTTTACCACGCCGGACGGAGTATTCGGGGCCAATACAGAAAATGCGCTGAATGTCTATAAAAACCAGGCAGGCCTTACACCTGACGGACTTGCTGATGCCGAAGTGTTTGCCCGCCTTCAGGCAGACTGGAACAATAAGTTCGGTCAGACGGAACAAAATGCAGAAGAGCAGCCGGCATCCGCTGCAGAAGGGGAAAAGCCATCCGATTATGAAACACCTCCTTATTGCACGACGGTTCTTCATTATGGGATGATGGGCGTTGAATACTGCGAAGAACATTTGGAAACGCTCCGTCAGGATTATGCCCTCCAGGCAGAGGATACCGCAGAATCCTGGCATCAGGCGGTCGTGCTGTGGGAAGGTGTCATTGATTCTCTCTATAATGAATGGGTCGAAAGCGCTTCCGAAGCAGAAAAGCTGACGATCGTTTCACAGTACGGTGCCTGGAAATCTGCCTGCGAACAGCAGAGAACAGCCCTTTCGGCAGTCTTTCCGGACGACCAGAAGCTGATCGAACAGCAGATGGAAGCCATGATAAAGGCGCAGGCCGTCATGCTCTGCGGCATGCGGGCCGGCCGTGCTGTACAGCAGTAAGGTAAGGAAGTGAGGTGAACGGGATGAAGCTGAAAAAAATGTTTCAGACCTGTCAGGATGATCATTGCACTTCAGGTCAAAAAGAAAGAGTATTTTCAATAAAACGGCGGATCATTTTCCAGAACATTCTGTTGATTGCGTTCCTTCTTACTTTCTTATGTATTCCGGCAGCTGTTTCAGCAGAAGGTGAATGCGCTGCTGTGGCCATGTACGGGCATCATGCCTGGGAGACACAGTATGACCATACCGTTTATCCGACCTGTACGACCAACGGAAGCATACACGAGATCTGTACTGCCTGCCCGGCAGAACGGTGGATCCCGATTCCTGCCACGGGACATAATTATGTGGCGACGGGAAGTAAGAGTCCTGCTACCTGCGAGTCAGACGGCTGGCAGGAGATGCAGTGTACAGAATGCGGAGACACGTTTTATTCCGCACTGGCCCCGCTGGGCCATAACTGGGTCGATACATATAAAGGTGTCCGGGCAACCTGCGTAAGCAACGGATACCGGATATATCGTTGTACACGGTGCGGTCTGGAGAAAACGGAGACAGAATACGCGACGGGTATACACTTCTATAATGTGATCAGTGAATCGATGGGAGACTGCCAGACCCCGGGCTACAAGATTTTCGAATGTTCGGTCTGTGGAAATCAGTTTACTGAGGATCTGGGGTATGCGGAGCACGACTATGAGGAATATGCCCTGCTGAAAGGAGACTGTATGACTCCCGGCTACCGGCATTTTCAATGTTCGGTCTGCGGAGATCAGTATACGGAAGAGCTGGGATATGGAGATCACTCCTTCAGCTCCTGGAAGATTACCACGCCGGCGACCGATCATTCTGCCGGGACCCGTACGAGAACCTGCTCAGTCTGCGGCAAGACGGAATCGGAAACGTTTGATCCGGATGGAACACACAGGAGAGGGGATACAGGTTCAGAGATCGCCTCTTATCAGAGCATGCTGATCGATCTTGGATATCTTCAGGATACAGCGGACGGTGTCTACGGCGGCAATACGCAGGGAGCAGTCACAGCATTCCAGGCGGCCGGCGGCCTTGCCCAGGACGGGATAATGTGGCCTCAGACAAAAAACGCCATAAAGGCTGCCTGGGAAAAGAAAAAAGCCGGGACAGGGGAAGTACCGGACGATCAGATGGAACCGCAGCCTTTGAGTGAGCATCCAGCCGGAGAGTATGCGCCGGTATGTACCTTCTGGGCGGAGGATACAGGGATAGAATATATCACCGTGTGTACAGAGCACGGTCCCCTGTCGGATGCCATCACAGAAGCCGCACTGAAAGATGAGATCACACTCGAAACGATCAACAACATGCTTGTCCAGTGGGAAGCCTCCCTGGATGCGTTATATGAAAAATGGGCAGCCATCACGGTACATAAGGATGTTGTGGAAAGTGCCAGAAAAGCATTCTACTTAGCAATGGACCGTCAGGGTGAGGTACTTGCGGGGAATGATGCCTCGACGATCGCTGGCTGGCGCCTGCAGTGTATACGAAATGAGGTTTTCCGCCTCTGCGCACTGCTGAATGCCGGCAGCGATACTATATAAGGGGGGAAGATTATGAAAAAAGAAAGAATCATACTGCCGCTTATGGCTGTGCTCTTTCTTGGAATTTCTGTTACAGCTTCTGCGGAACCTTCCGTTACGACAGGCGGACTTCTGATGGACTATGATGGTACAGGGGATATTGTGATTCCTTCCCAGATTGGCGACAGGACGGTCACAAGACTATCCATGGCATCCATCAGCGATAGCGATTCGATCACCAGCATGGTTCTGCCGGATACAGTAGAAGTGATCGAGGGCTCTTTTCTTTCGAATTTCGATAATCTTACCAGCGTGACCCTTCCGTCAGGTCTTAGAGTCATTGAATGGAACAACGTCAGCTACTGTCCGCTGCTGGAATCTGTAACGGTTCCGCCCAGCGTATTATTTGTCGGTTCTCAGACATTTTCTTCCTGCAGCAGTCTGACTTCCATTACCTTCGAAGGTCCTGCGCCGTACATTGTATCGACTTCTTTTACATATCTTCCGGATGACGCGGTCGTCTATGTGCCGGAGGATGAACTTGAAGCGTATCAGGCACTTCTGGGAGATCGTATTCCGGTTGAATCCAGTGGAAAACCTGCGGTCCGTGTAGAAAATCCGGATTCGGCGGCCAATCTTGTATTTGATGCTGCGACCGGAACGGTGACCGGCTTTTCCGGAAAAGGATACCGGGTGGAGGTCCCGGAAAGTATAGACGGCGTGCAGGTCAAAGCAATCGGACCACAGGCCTTCTCCAATAACCAGAGCCTTTACTCTGTTATTCTTGCCGAAGGGATCGAATCGATCGGGGAAGAAGCGTTCTATTCATCCTGGAGCCTGGGATACGTTGGGCTGCCGGATTCTGTTCGATCGATCGGTGCCGGAGCCTTCAGAGACTATAATGGATCGGATCTTCACATGCCGGCATCCCTGGAGGAGATCGGGGCTGAGGCTTTCCAGAACGGCAGTATTGACGTCGATACGCTGGAAATTCCGGAAAACGTAAGAGTGATCGGGGACAGTGCTTTTAAGTACAGCAATATGCACAAAATTGTCATCCCGGACGGTCTGGAAAAAATCGGAGAGTATGTATTCGCAAATTGCAGCTTTCTGGATACGATTAAATTGAACGGTGGAGTGCTGCCGGAGATCGCGGCCAACGCTTTTGAGAAATCCCCTGTGGTCAGACTGAACCTCGACAGGTATGCCTCCAGACAGGAACTGCTCTCTGCCAAAGCTTATCTTGAAAGCATCGGCATGTCAGACCTGACGGTCCGAAGAGAAACGAATCCGGATGCAGCATTTGACAATGAATATGCAAGTTCTTATGATAATGGGATCCTGACTTCCTACACCGGAAGCCTGACAGCGTTCCAGCCGTTTTATACCTTTGATAAGATTCCGGTAACCGGCATGGCAGACGGGTCCATGAAAGGAAACCAGGTCGTCACCTACTTCAGTGTTCCGTACAGCGATTATTTTGAAACGATCGGTGCCGAAGCTCTTATGGGCAGTGTGGTTGAGAAGGCAGACCTTTTTGATTCTCTGACCAGCATAGGGGACAGGGCATTTAAAGACTGTGTTAACCTGAAAGAGGTAGAGATCCGGGGCGGTGCCGGCACCATTGGGGCGGAAGCCTTTGCAGGATGTATAAACCTGACGGGGATCACCCTCCCGGAGACACAGACCATCGGAGAAGGCGCCTTTGCAGGCTGTACATCGCTTGCAGCAGTCAATATGGCGGATACAGTTATCGCTATCGGTTCCCGGGCATTTGCCGACACAGGAATTAATTATGTAGTCATTCCGGCAGCAGCTGCGGTAGCGGCAGATTCCTTCCAGGGAGTTCCGTATGAAAATCTGCGGATCCGGGATGGTGCGACTGATGAGCAGATAGCAGTTATGAGTGCAGCACTCGGCTTTCCGGAAGGCACAAGGATCCTTCGCGAGAGTGAAGGACCGGCCCCGGCAGAACCGGCGGCACCAGCTGAAGAGCCGCCTGTAGAAACACCTGCAGAAACACCAGTCGCAGAGCCGCCTGCAGAAACACCGGAAGAAACACCTGGCGAAGAGCCGCCTGTAGAAACATCTGCAGAAACACCTGCAGAAACACCTGGCGCAGAGCCGCCTGCGGAAACGCCTGTCACAGAACCGCCTGTGGAAATACCTGCGGAAACACCTGTCACAGAACAGCCGCAGCCAGTCGAGGCAGGTCCTGCTGTCATGACAGAGATTCCGAATCCGGCTTCTGACTTCCAGTTTGATGCAGAAACAGGAACCATCCTTTCATATGAAGGCACTGCCCTGGATGTCGTCATTCCAAAAGAGATCAATGGTATTGCCGTAAAGAGAATTGACCGGAATACCTTTGAAAAATGCCGTGATTATACAGGTACCGAGATTGCCGGCAATCAGACGGACTGGCTGCATCTTCGTTCTGTAGTGATCCCGGAAACAGTGGAAGAGATCGAAGATTCGGCATTTTCGTATTGTCAGCAGCTGGAACACTTTATCTGCTATGCTCCTCTTGCCACGACAGGAAAATCTACATTCCAGTGGTGCACCGCACTGAAGGATGTGATTTATGTAAATGGCGTGGGCAGGCTGGATAACTATCTGTTTGATCACTGCACAAACCTTACCAGCCTGTATTATGGAAGCTCCTGTGATTTTATTGGAAATCAGGTGTTCTCGTATGCAGGCATAAAGACACTTGTCATTGATACAAAGACTCTCAGCAATATAGCCATCTATCAATGCCCGGCACTGGAGGAAGTCCATCTTTCCGACAGAATGGAGATGATCGAACAATATGCGATCTCCAACTGTCCTTCGGTCAAAACCATCTGTATTGAAGGAACGGCATTTGATGCTTTTAAGGCAGGAAATCAGGTTTATACCAATTCTCCGGAAGTAACGATCTACATTCCGGAGGATGCACCTTACGAGATGGAGGCAGCGGCCCAGAGAATAATCGCATGGGCAGATCCCATGCCGGTGTTTACAGTGGTCCGTCAGAACTGCGGACGGGAAAAAGGTGTGATTCCTGCTTCTGTACAGGCTGTCCTTGCAGAGGAAAAATCCCTTCTCGAAGGACGTCAGGTCGAGACGCAGCCTGCTGTATCGGTGGAGACTCCTCCAGCTGAACAGCCCGAAGGACAGCCCGAAGTACAACCCGAAGTACAACCTGAAGGACAGCCCGAAGTACAACCTGAAGTACAGCCCGAAGTGCAGCCTGAAGTACAGCCCGAAGTGCAGCCGGAAGTACAGCCCGAAGTGCAGCCGGAAGTACAGCCCGAAACACAGGCTGCAGCAGTTCTGTCTGAAGAGACGGCGGCTTTGTACAGCGGTGAATGGCATGCAGTATTCATGGAGCAGGGAGGCATGCGTATTAATCCTGCCGATATGGGTATGGTTTTTATCATGACTCTTCAGGCAGATGGATCCGTTTTGATGGGGATGAACGGAAATCAGACATCCGGTATCTGGTATGACAGCCCGAATGGTTTTGTTGTAGATGTTGAGGGAGATGCGTTAGCGTTTACTTATCAGGATGGGATTGCTTCTGCGGAACAGAGAGGTACGCTTCTTGGCTTTTCAAGAGATGCCGGTCAGATAAGCCTTCCATCCTATGGATCACCGGTGGCAGCAGGAGATATCTCCGCATTTAACGGGAGCTGGACGGCTGTTCATCTGGAAGCAGAGAGCGCATTTATGACAGTGGACAAGAATCTTTCCACCTGGGCTACCCTGTTTGGTTCCGAAGATACGACCCTGACCATCGATAACGGACAGGCCACTTTGTTTGGCGGTGCGGTAGAATCCTTTGTATTTGAAGATGGGAAACTCCATTTGAAATTTGATTCCTCCACAGGCCTTGATACAAGCAAGCTGGATGAATGGATAGAGCTTCTGGATGACGGAAATATCCGCTACACTTTCATGGGCATGAATATCTACTGTACGCCTGGTGCGAACCCAGCTGCAGAACTGTCTGCGGAACCTTCTGCAGAGCCGGCAGCGGAACCTGTGGCCGAACCGTCTGCAGAACCTGGTGCAGAACCTGGTGCGGAACCTCCTGCAGAGTCTGTGGCAGAACCTGCAGCCGAACCGTCTGCAGAACCTGTTGCAGAGCCACCTGCAGAACCTGTGACGGAACCTGTGACAGAACCAGTGCCTGAACAGGCTCCTGAGCAGACACCTGCTCCGATTCCGCCCACGGAGGTCAAATTTGTGTGTACAGATGCATCCGTGAACGGATATCACATGGATCCGTCCATTCTGGGCGGCGAATATTCCATCCTCTTCCACGAAAACGGAAGCGCATCCTTTGTAGTAGCCGGAAAGGAAATCCCAGATCGATACTGGGTAAAATCCGGTACAGATGTCCTTATCGATTATTATGGATATCTTCTTACCTTTGTATCCGTGGAAGGCGGATACACACTGGACTATCTAGGGAAAATGGACATGACCTTTACACAAGTCCAGTAATCCCTGCAGTGTTTTTCTTCATAACGTATGAAAAAAGGCAGCGGTCTGACCGCTGCCTTTTTGTTTCTGTATAGACATGTTTTAGCCGCCTGTGCATAGAGGAGCGGTTTCCGTTCAATATTTCATAATTTCAGATGGACTTGCACTGATAGCCACAGGTTATTTCACTGCAAACAGACCATCCAAAACATAAGTTTACCGAATTTAGCCATTTTCCGGCATTTCACGGTAAACTTTTCTTCATTTCAGTCTTCCAACAAGCCCATTTTGAACTAGGCGTTTACCGCAGTTAGCCGTTTTCCGACATTCTACGGTAAACTTTTCTTCATTTTAAGCCTATATCAAGTTTGTCTTGCTCTCACAGTTTACCGCATTTAGCCAGTTTCCGGCATTCTACGGTAAACTTTTCTCCATTTTAATCCTTTATCAAGTTTGTTTTGTGCTCACGGTTTACCGCAATCGGCCAGTTTCCGGCATTTCACGGTAAACTTTTCTCCATCTAGATCTGCAGCCAAAGCCATTTTGTTCTCATAGTTTACCGCAGTTAGCCGTTTTCCGGCATTCTACGGTAAACTTTTCTCCATCTAGATCTGCAGCCAAAGCAATTTTGTTCTCACGGTTTACCGCAATTAGCCAGTTTCCGGTATTCTACGGTAAACTTTTCTCCATTTTAATCCTTTATCAAAAAAGCAGGTGCTTCCGTAGAAGCGGAGATCGGA
>CACZPF010000044.1 GCA_902782975.1 uncultured Lachnospiraceae bacterium | reverse complement strand
CTGAAGTTCGGAAAATTCAAATTAAGAGAATACCGCGGCAAAAAGGTATCCATGATCTTTCAGGATCCCATGACAGCCCTGAATCCTATCGAAACGGTCGGAGACCAGGTATCGGAGGTTATCCGGATCCACAATAAGGTGGATCATCAGGAAGCAGTCAAAATGGCCATCGCCATGCTGGAAAGGGTCGGGATCTCTGCCGACCGTTTCAATGAATATCCACACCAGTTTTCGGGCGGTATGAAGCAGCGTGTCATCATCGCCATCGCCCTGGCCTGTAATCCGCAGATCCTTCTGGCGGACGAGCCTACCACCGCGCTGGATGTGACGATCCAGGCACAGGTTCTGGATATGATGAATGAATTGAAGGCACAGACGGGCTCTTCGGTGCTTCTGATCACGCACGATCTTGGCGTTGTGGCGGAAATGTGCGACCGGGTAGCTATTATGTACGCGGGAGAAGTTGTTGAACTCGGAACGACGGAGGATATTTTTGACCGGACAGCGCATCCTTACACGCAGGGACTTCTGGATTCGCTGCCGAGGCTTGCAGGGAATTCCAAGCGGCTGAAGGCCATACCGGGTCTTATGCCAGATCCCACCAACCTGCCGGAAGGCTGCAGCTTTGCCGACCGGTGTGAATATGCAACGGAAGAGTGCAGGAGAAGCAAATGTTCCCTGACCGAGATCGGAAACGGACATTATGTACGCTGCAGACACCGCCTGACCCAGAACAATGCGGGACAGGATAACAATAAAGCCAAAAACGGACAGAAAAATCCGGGAACGAATGGAGGCGGGGAGTCATGAGCAGTTTACTGGAAGTAAAAAATCTCAAGAAATATTTTAATACTCCCCGCGGAACACTCCATGCCGTCGACGATGTGACCTTCGCGATCGAAGAGGGTGAAACTCTCGGCGTGGTAGGAGAGTCCGGCTGCGGCAAGTCGACCCTCGGACGTGTTATCCTTCACCTTCTGGACAGTACAGATGGACAGATCTTGTTTAACGGGGAAGACATCACCAATGTAAATGCCGCCAAAATGAGCGAGCTCCGCAAAAAGATGCAGATCATTTTTCAGGATCCCTTTGCATCCTTAAATCCGAGGCTGACCATTTATCAGACGATCCGGGAGCCTATGGAGATCGCAGGCGGCATGTCAAAGCAGCAGATGGATGAACGGGTCTATGAAATGATGGATACGGTAGGCCTTGCAAGACGCCTTGTCAATACCTATCCCCATGAGCTGGACGGCGGCCGCCGCCAGAGGGTCGGCATCGCAAGAGCACTTGTCATGAATCCGAAATTCATTGTCTGTGATGAGCCGGTTTCCGCGCTGGATGTTTCGATTCAGGCGCAGATCCTGAACCTGATGCAGGATATACAGGAAGCTTCCGGCCTGACCTACATTTTTATCACGCACGATCTTTCGGTGGTAAAGTATATTTCCAATAATATCCTGGTTATGTATCTTGGCCAGATGGTGGAGAAGGCAGAATCGGATACTCTTTTTGCAGCGCCGCTTCATCCCTACACCAAAGCACTTCTTTCGGCTGTACCGATCCCGGATGTGCATCACGAGAAAAAGAGAGTGGAGCTGAAAGGCGAGCTGACATCTCCGATCAATCCGCCGGATGGCTGCCGGTTTGCTTCCCGGTGTCCTTACGCGAAGGAAAGGTGTTTTAAGGAAAATCCGGTTCCGGAAACGATCGAAGGAAACCATATGGTCGCATGCCACTATTTCAGAGAAATTAATCAGATGTAAATTCAGATTGCGGAAATCCGCATAGAAAAGGCACTTTGTGCCAGAAGATACCGCACAGGAGATGCTTAAGAGGCATTTCCCTGCTGACAAAGAATCTAAGCTGCCTACATCCGGCAGTTTAGGACGGCCGTAAGGCCTGTTCCATAAATCATATTTCAAGAAAAGGAGAACTGTTATGAAAAGAACCGCAAAAGTCCTCGCAGCAGTACTGGCCTGCTCCATGATCGCAGGAAGCGCTTCAACCGCATTTGCAGCGGAAGTT
>CACZPF010000043.1 GCA_902782975.1 uncultured Lachnospiraceae bacterium | reverse complement strand
ACATGTACTCCGGCGGGTTCTATCCCTATCCGTCGAAGGAGATCTTCTGGGCCTACTGGGCCCGGTATATCTACGTCAACCGGTATCTGGATCCTCCGAAGCCGACTTATGAAGAACTGCTGTCTCTGGTCAAAGGTAAGGATTACTTTGTGATCACCACCAATGTAGACCACTGTTTTCAGAAGGCTGGCATTGACAGGGATCGTCTTTTCTACACCCAGGGCGACTACGGCCTGTTCCAGAGTACAAAATTCGGAAGCAGGAAAACCTACGAAAACGAAGAATGGATCATGCAGGCCATGGAAACCCAGGGCTTTGTCAGAAACGCCGCTGGTGAGTTCGAACCCACACAGAGCAGTCAGCTCAAAATGGAGATACCGGCAGACCTGATCCCGATATGCCCGGACGACGGAGCTGAGATGACCATGAACCTCCGTTCGGATGACAAGTTCGTGGAGGATGAGGGTTGGCACAAAGCATCATCAGCCTATCTGGATTTCCTGAAAAAGCATGAAGGGCAGCATGTGCTGTTCCTGGAGATCGGCGTCGGATCCAACACACCGGTGATCATCAAATACCCGTTCTGGCAGATGACCAATGACAACGAAAATGCCGTTTACGCCTGCCTGAACTACAGCGAAGCCTGCTGTCCACGCCAGATCGAGGAACGTTCCATCGTAATCGATGGAGACAGCGGCGAAGTAATAAAACAGCTTCTGTAGGCTTTCGGAAAAGAGGTGACCTTCTCTGCATGACATCTGGAACCCCTGGCACGGCTGTACAAAGTGCAGTGAAGGCTGCCAGAACTGTGACATGTATTTCCTGGACAGCCTCCGGGACAAAGACGGATCCGAGATCTACCGGACGAAAGCCGGATTCCGTTATCCGCTTTCAAAGGACCGGCATGGAAACTATAAAGTCAAAAGCGGTGAAATGCTACGCGTCTGCATGACCTCTGATTTCTTTCTCCCGGAAGCGGACGAATGGCGGGATGAAGCATGGGGAATTATCCGTCAAAGGCCTGATGTGAAATTCTTCCTTCTCACAAAACGTCCGCAGCGAGTGGCAGATCATCTGCCGAAGGACTGGGGCGATGGTTGGGAAAACGTGATGTTTAACGTCACATGTGAGAACCAGAAACGCGCAGATGAGCGGATCCCGGTCCTGCTGGAACTGCCGTTTAAGCACAAAGGCATTATGTGTGCTCCATTCATCGGCCCTGTCAGCATTGAGAAATATCTGCCGGAAGGCCGGATCGAGCAGGTGCTGTGTGACGGAGAAAACTACAATGGTGCCCGTCCCTGTCACTACGAATGGGTGAAAACGCTCCGCGACGAATGCATCAGATACAACGTCACCTTTGTCTTCTGCGGCACCGGAAGACGGTTTGTTAAGGACGGTAAGCTCTACAAACTGGAAGGCAACGGCCTTCAGAGTGAGCAGGCTTTTCGTTCCGGCCTGAGCTTCCAGGGAAAGAAAATGGAATTCAGGCTCACAGACGACTGGGGCTATCCGCTCAAGGATGAGCAACTGTATCAGCCGTATTTCGGAAAACGCTGTCAGACCTGCGGAATGAAAATGATCTGCAACGGCTGCAGCCAATGCGGAAAATGCAAAATCGACGACCAGTCAAAAATCTGAAAAATATAAAATAACCAGGGGTCAGATATCGAGAAAAAAATGCTTTTCGGAGCTTCAGGAGCAATATCTGGCTGATCCCAAATCCGGCCCGTGCCCGTTCTTCAAAACGGGAGATACTTTCCTGCTGAAACGCACACCGCAGCAGGACGATTTCTATCACTTGATGGACGGAAGGTTCTGCGGCGAGGCGCGGGATGCCGTAAGCCGGTATGTCTATACGGCGCTTCAGAGCGGCTCTATTATGAAGGGCTGGACCGGACCAACGATGACCGTATGATGATCGCCTGCTGCAATGACGGTACGAGACCTGTCATCTTCAAAATCGAGCGCATCGATATCCCGGAGAATGACGAGGAACGGGAGTGACTGGCAAAGCAGGACTTCAGGAATACAGCTGAGGACGCCTATACGGGCTAGGCTGTAAATCCGAACACATTTACCTTTCGTATAGTGTTTTTTCGATGAAAACCCTCCTAAAATGGAATCAGCCGTTAAACAGGCGGAGAAAGATTCCATGTAGGAGGGTTTTATCATGTCTGACATCAGATGAAAAGGATCACATATGATTGGACGTGGCGCAGAACCTCGGTGAGAGAACGGATTATTCAAAGAATCCGAAAGAAACAGAAAAGAGCGAAACCGTCAAAAGGAAAATAACATAGATAACAATGCCGGAAGATGCCATGCTGCGGGTGTCTTCCGGCGCCTTTTTTATTGTTCGGTAAAGGATGTCTGTATCTGTTTCAGGAATCTCTCTGCGATCGGAGTAAAGCTCTGATACTTATTCCATATCAGATACATCTTCATTTCCAGATGAGGATATAGCGGCAGGAACGCAAGGCCGCTTTCCAAAGAAGTGTCTACCAGGTTATTCAGCGTAAGCAGGATCCCCAGGCCTTCTCTGACAAACATGGATCCGTTGTAGGCAAGACGGAAGGAGCCTTCCAGGTGCAGCCTGGAAAATTCGTCTCCTGCCCATGGACGTATATCATTTTCCCAGCTCTGTTCCGATGTGAACAGCGGCAACCCTGCAAGATCCTCCGCAGATATACAGTCTTTCTTTGCCAGGTCCGAATCTGCCGGAACAACAGCTCCGAAATAATCTGCCTCCGGAAACGGGATATAGCTGTACTTCCTCTCGTCTGGGATCTCAAAAATCGCCGCGAAATCCAGAAGGCCTTTATCTAGCTTTTCCGTCACCTGCTCCGTATCACCGCTGGTGATATGGTACCTGAGATCAGAATAGGTCTTTTTAAACTCCCGGATCTCTCTT